>CAVEOW010000010.1:6948-13369 GCA_963617295.1 bacterium
GTGCTAACCTGTTTGTAATAAGTGTAACTTTTCTAAATTTTTGAGAAGCTCTTTCATATATTTTCTCAAAATCTTTTCTTAAAAGAACTTCTCCTGCAACCAATGATATCAATGTAAATGGCGGTATTTGGTCTATTATATCAAACCATTGTTCGGTAGAGAGTTCTTCTTTTGTTCTGCTTTCCGAAATATAACAGAAAGGGCAGCGTAAGTTGCAATTATAAGTAAGCTCTAAAATATATCTGACAGGCATTTTAATTTTGCCTGACTTATGGTCAAAAGCGTACTTTGCATATAATTGGCGAGCTTTATCAAATAAAAATGTGTTATTCATTGCAACTTTCTCTTGAAAAAATTTTACCACAAAATTATGTTAACATTTCGTAATGTATAAATTTCAAAAAGCAATTTTATAAAGCAAAAATTGTTTTTATAAATATACGGGGAACAGATACTACTAGGAGATACTAAATGGCATTCAAACAACAAGACAGAATTGATAAAAACTTGGTAAAAAAGTATTATAATCTGAAAATGGAAAATCCCGATACTACAAAGTTGGTGGACTCCCAGAAAATGCTTGATACAATGAATGAGTATGCAATGATGCAGCGGAACATGTTTGCAATGAATGAGAAGTTGAAAAGCATTTGTAATGACGTTACGTCGAAGTCGGTTGTATATATGAAAATTAATTACAATCTGCCAAAATTGAGGCGTAACAAATAAAAACTTTACAAATAAATAAATTTTATTAAAAAATGATTAACTTTTAATTACAATGTAATTACGGTTAATCATTTTTTTATGGAATTAATATGGAAAAGATAATACTTGCTTCAACTTCACCGAGGAGAAGAGAACTTTTAAAGAAAGTAACTGAAAATTTTGAAATTGTTTCGCCTGATTATGACGAAAAAATTTGTGATAAAGAATTTAGTTATAATTTGGTTGAAACAACTGCAAAAAGGAAGTGTGAATCTGTTATAAGCTCCATAGACTATGATGCAATTGTTATAAGTGCCGATACGGTTGTTGTTTACGATAATAAAATTTTAGGCAAACCGAAAGATTTTAATAATGCACTTGGCATGCTTGAAATGTTAAACGGAAAAACTCACAAGGTAGTAACTTCTGTTTGTATTGCAAATACAAAAAATAATAAAATTACGGTTCAATCAGAAACAAGCGAAGTTACATTTAAAAATCACTCTAAAGAAGAGTTAATTTCTTATATAAACGATTTTAAACCGTTTGATAAGGCGGGTTCTTACGGAATACAAGAACTTCCGGATGGTTTTGTAACTGACGTAAACGGAGATTATTATAATATAGTCGGTTTCCCTGTTGCTTTGGTTGAAAAAATCCTTTCAGCGGTCAGAACATAACAATCGGTAACACAAAATATACACATGCAAAAGATTTATTGTAAAATGTAATTAAACGGTTTTAATAAGGAGAGTAAAATGGATACATTGCAGTTAGTAAAAGATAAAATCAGAAATATAAAAGATTTTCCGATAGAGGGAATTGTTTTTCGTGATATTACGACTGCAATAAAAGATAAAGATGCGTTAAGAGAAATGATAAACTTTTTAACGGAAAAATTTATCAATAAAGGGATTGATTATGTTGCAGTTGTTGAATCAAGAGGATTTATCTTCGGTTCTGCACTTGCTTATAACATAGGTGCAGGTTGTATATTGGTAAGAAAACCCGGTAAACTTCCTGCTGAAACAATAAGTGAAGAATATTCCCTTGAATATGGAACCGATAAATTAGAAATTCACAAAGATGCAATTGAAAAAGGTAAAAAAGTTATTGTTATTGATGACTTGTTAGCAACAGGCGGAACTGTTAACGCTGCATGTAAATTGTTGAGAAAAGCAGGTGCAGATGTTTTGGCGGCAGCATTTATTATTGAGTTAACAGACTTAAACGGCAGAAAAAATTTACCGCAAGATATTGATGTAGTTTCAATGATAACCTATTAATTTAGGAGAGCCCGATGGGTGATGAAGATAAACAGTTTGAAGCGAGTCAGCAGAAACTTCAAAAAGCAAGAAAAGAAGGTCAGGTTGTTAAATCAAAAGATTTTTCCACTGCTTTAGCTTTGCTTGTTATGTTTATTGTTATTATTAAACTTGCACCTTTTATTTGGGATCAAATCCTTATTTTGTTTGTTTATCTGTATGATAAAATTCCTGATAAACATTTGGCGGATATTGGGTATGTTCATTTAGCAGTAACAATATTAAAACCTGCAATGTTAATTATTGCTCCAATTCTTATTATGGCATCATTTATTGCAATTCTCGGAGATTTCATACAGATAGGTCCTTTAGTTACAACAAAACCGTTAGAGCCTAAATTGGATAAATTAAATCCGACAAAATACTTTAAAAATTTGATGTCCCCAAAAACCGCATTTGAATTGGTTAAAAATATCTTGAAAGTATTTCTGTTGGGTTTTATCGGATGGAAAGTATATAACCAACATTTAGAATCAATTTTAATGCTGGCTGCTATTGACAACAGTTTTGCAATATTAAATGAATTCGGATCATTGATTATTGACTTCGTTATTAAAGCGTGTATAGCCTTTTTAATTATTGCTGCGGCTGACTATGGAATGGTTCGCTGGAAATTTATGCAGGATCAAAAAATGTCTTTTAAAGAACTGAAAGATGAATATAAAAACTCGGAAGGTGATCCGCAAGTAAAACAAGCAATCAGACAACGTCGTCAACAAATGATGCAGCAAAAAATGATGGATTCAGTTCCGGATGCGGATTTTGTTGTTTCAAACCCTACGCACATTGCCTGTGCAATAAAATATGATTCGGAAAAAATGGAATCTCCGCAATTAATTGCAAAAGGAACGGAGCTTTTTGCTAAAAAAATTATAGAAATTGCAAGAGAACACGGTATTCCCGTAATAGAAAATCCGCCTGTTGCAAGAGCTATATTTAGAATAGTTGAAGTAAACGCGTCAATTCCGCCGGAATTATATAAAGCTGTCGCAGAAATATTGATTTTTGTTTATAATTTGCGAAATACACAAAAAAGTAGTAATATATAATTATAGATAACAGATTATAAAAATGCACGCAAAGATAAAAGATTACATTGAAATAATCGAAAAGGTAGCAAGGGTAGAGCATAAACGTATTCCTTCTCACATGGTGGATTACGATGAACTTGTCAGTATAGGTATTATTGCAATTCAAGTTTTAATAAAAGATAAAACAGAAGAACAACTTGAAAGATACAACAGTTCATATATTGCTACTGCTGTAAGATGGGCGATTCGTAATGAATTACGAAATCGTTATAAGTGGTATTCTTTAAAACATGCAAATTTTGAAAATCAGGATGAATCAGGTGCTGACGGCTCTAACGGAGAAGAAAACGGAAATGAAATAACTCCGGGAAAAGTCAGAGAAGCTGTTTATGAAACAATTCTTTCTATTGACAGTTTGGCGGCTTCCGCTTCCGATAATGATTCTCCGTTTGATTTTATCAAAGACCCGTCTGCTCTTCCGGATGAAAAAGCGGAAATATCAGAACTTGGCAGAGTAATAAGAGAAGCTATTGCAAAACTTCCGCCAAAAGAAAGAACTATTATAGAATATCGCTTCTACCGTAATATGCAGGTGAAAGAAATTGCAGAACAAGTAGGGCTTTCTTCTTCAAGAATTACAAGAATTATTCAAGCCGCATTGAATACGGTAAGAGAATATTTGAATAAAAAAGATCATTACGATTACTAAAGAATATAGAATTAATGAAATAAAACGAAATAGAAAAATCAAAATGATTTTTCTATTTTCTATTTACACCTCAAACAAAGAGTGAATTTTATCAATTATATCATCCGAATTAAGTTCGGGGTTAATATCATTTAGTTCAAGAGCTTTTTGAAAATATTGAGCTGCTTCAATGTTTTTCTCTTTTTGTTCATATACTCGCCCGAGATTAAAGTAAGCCATAACATAATCACTCTTTATGGAAATTGCGGTTTTGAAAAGTTTCTCTGCTTCTTTTAAATTTCTTATTCCGTCAAGATAAATTACTCCAAGATTATTGTAAGCGGTATAATAGTCGGGATTAATTCCCAATGCCTTATGGTAAGCAATAATTGCTTCCTCTATATAATCTTTTTGCCAAAGTGCCATAGCACATTTGTTATATGCTACAGGATTTTTAGGATTTAATTTTATTGCTTCACAATATGATTTTATAGCACTGTCAATGTCGTCGCATTCGGAATAAATATCCCCCAGCTCCATAAATGTTTCATCATTATTTTCATCAAGGATGATAGCCGTTTTTAGAAAATCCATAGCGGTATCTGTATCATCAAAAACCTTGTGATATAAAGAAGCTAATGCTTGGCATACAATTGCAGTCCATTCGGGATCAGGATTTTTATCTATTGCAAACTTGTAATGTTCACAAGCCTCTTCAAATTGGTCAGCACGTACAAGTGCATAAGCTAAAGCATTATGATAAAAAGGATTTTCGCTATCTTTATCTAAAGCTAATTTAAAAGCATTTATTGAATTAATAAAGTCTTCTTTTTTAAGGTATAAATGTCCTAACTCATAGAATATGCTCGGATTATCTTCTCCCAGTTCTAAAAGTTTAGAATAGCAATCAATTGCAGTATCTAAATCATCCTCAAAATACACTTGTGAAAGCGTTGCAATCTTTAACAGCAATTCTTTATTATAAGGATTGGTTTCAAGTGCTTTAATGTAATAATTTTTTGCTCTTAAAATCTCTTCGTTTTTAACGTTAATATCACCGATTTTTTGGTAATAACGTTCATTTCTGCCTGTTGTATTTGCAGCCATATCATAGGCTTTGACTGCCATTGAATAATTTTTGGTTTTCTCTAAAATATTCCCGATTGTGTCATAAAACATAAGAGAAAGGTTTTTGGAAACATTTTTATAAAGCATTTTTATAGACGGATAGTCAAGGGCTATACTTAAACTTCCTGATAACATATAGAAGAGAAACCCGGAAAAATCTTTTGCGTTAGCATTCCCTTCGTGCATTTTTTCCATATACAAAGAAGCCAATGACAATCTTGAACGAGCAGACTGTATCGGATTAAGTTTAATTGCCTCTTTAAATTCTTTTTCAGCTTCATCATATTGTTTTGCCATTTCAAGGAAAAATCCGGCATAAATTCTTGCATTTGAATTTGACGGAGATATATTGATTGCTGATTTACATTGTTCAATTGCCGAAGAAAGATTAATTTCACCTTTATCCCAAAGAAGAGTTGCCAATCTGTAATAGGCTTCTGCTATATTCGGATTGAATTTAATCGCATCAATGTAGCTGTCAACCGCATTTTCTAAATCAATCCTTGACCCTTTTATCAGATATTGTTCATGAAATTTGCGGGCTTCTTCCATGTAATTCTGTGCAATTACTGAAAGATCTTCCTTTTTGTTTATTTCATTAAAAGTATAATTTGTTCTTTCTTCAAACATTCAAATTTCCTCTATTAATATCATCCGATAAAATTCAAAAAAAAGGAATATTTTTTCTTGAAAATACAACGTTTAGAGTAGAATGTAAAGTTATAATAACGATTTAAAAAAGATAATGTCAATTTTAAAATCAAAAATGTTTTTATATAGGTAAGTAAAGTAAGGAGTATTGTATGTTAAACTACGGACTTGGTAGCGGCATTTATATGGGCAAGCGAACAAATACCAATTTATATGGTGAAAAACCTTTGAGTTATAATCGGAAACATCCAAAAGTTACAACTCAAAAGCTAAAAGATAATCAAAGAAAGAAAACATTGAGAACAGTTGCTTTAGTTGCAGCTACGGCGGTATTAGTTTATAAGGGAGCTCCTGTTATAAGTAAAGTTGTAACGGCAGCAGGAGTTGGAATGAGAAAGTTGGGTGCAAAAGTCGCAACTAAATGTCCTAACTTGGCAAAAGCAGGCGAATACTTCATTAAGGCTTGTAAGGCACCTTTAAAGCCTATTGATAAATTGGTTCAAAAGGTAACTAAAAAATCGTAAATATAACAATTGATGTATATGTAGAGATGAATATTATTATTATTCATCTCTTTTTTTATTTATTCTGTTATAAGATAATTGGTTCTATATAGATTGATTAATCCTTATTAAGCATTATATTATTGCCTTTTTTTCCACCTGTCCAATCAGCAGTACTCAAGAAAAATTTATCACGATTTATATTTATCAAAAAAATTATCACTGCCATATTTATTCGGACCCTGTACCCCATTTACATCAAGATATATATATGCACAAGCCTTTTTATTCCAAACAGCACCCATTATATCGTTTCCGTCTTCATCTTTTAAACAATTCCCATATTGGTCTTTTTGGCACGCAGGACGTTGTCCCTCACAATCTTCA
>CAVEOW010000011.1:0-12631 GCA_963617295.1 bacterium
TATTTTTACTATACTTGAGGTGTTAGTGTTGCGATTACTTCTTGAACGCACTAATACAATAATGTTAACTATTGTTAAGCAATAGGAAATATTTTGTCCCCAAAATTTTTTATATAAATAGGGAAAATAAGCTACGGGGATTATTATGCAAATAAACGGAATAAGTTCTTCCGATATTCGTGAAATGCTTTCAGACGGCAAAAAGAAAGCTGCCAATTCTGATGAGAATGATTTTGTTATCGAATTTGGAAATTCCACGTTTACTTCAAGCTCAATGAGTGAAGTTGAAAGCTATCTTGCAGATAATATAGCCTCTTCTGATTCTTCTTCCGTACGTATAAACGGAACAAGATATAACTTGAACTCACTCTCTTCTGGTGATGACGAACTCACGGAAGATGAGAAGAAGAAAAAAGAACAGCTTGAAAAAGAAAAAGAAGCCAATCTAAGTAAAATGGAAAAACTTGAAGCAAGCATTAAAAATGCCGTTCAAAGAGCTAAAACATCAATGATGAACGCATTAAATGTTATAAAAAAAGCAAAGTCCGATAACGAAAAGAATGCAAAAACTGCGGTAGATAAAAATAAAGAAGAATTCAGAAGAAAAAACTCAAAAGGGACGGGCATGTTTGTAAGCACATTTGAGGGAAACGTCGGAAATGATTTAGCAAAAATGCCTAATATGCAAGAAGCTACATCAGAATTTAATTCCGCAGCACAAGAATTATCTAATGCTCAATCTGATTTAGGGGAACTTAACTCATTGATTTCCGATACGGAAAGTATTGAAAGTGAATTGGAAAAACTTGGCGGGGGTTCTTCCATGGGGATGACAATAAGTGTTTCGAACCCCATTCAGTTAAATATGGCAAATGTTTCACAAAATAATGAATATAAGCAGGATATGGAAAGTCCTGATGAGGATACTCCTAAAACGGAAAATACAAACCAACAAGCGACTTCCAGCGTAAAAGTTGAAATCACAACCTTTGACGAACTTTCCGTTCATTCAGACTTTGCACAAAGATATGAATCTAATATCAATTCAACTAAATCAGAGTTAGACTCCGATAAAAACGAGAAACCAAAAGCTCAAAGCGAAATGGAATCATATAATCGTAAAAAGAAGATGGAAGCGTTAAAATTTGCTTTAGATTTCGAATAGTTACTTCTTTTGTACAAAAACATTAAAATCTTTATTGCTTTCAAGTTTCTTTTCGATTTCGTCAAAAGTTAAAAATCCGTTTTGGGCTCCAAAATGCTCTACTATTGAAGCTGCTTGAACTGACGCATATTTTAAAGATAACTCTATATCACCTTTTGTTTTTTGATAAGAAGCGACAAATGTTGAAGCAAACGCATCTCCGGCTCCAAGTGTGCTTACAACTTTTGCGGGGAACTCATCGCATTGATAGAATTGTTTTGAATCATACGCATAAGCACCGTGCTTGCCGTCCGTAATTATTACAATTCTTCCTTTTCCGAAACAAAGTTCTTCAAGCATTGTTTTTATATCGGGGTGAATTTTTTCTGCGGAAAATTTCTCTGTTTTGGAATCAGGACGAACTTCTATTTGAGTAAGCATGGAAGCTTCTTCTTTATTTAAAATTATTACATTAGCCGCTTTAAGGACAGATTTTAAATTTTTTCTGCCCTGTTTTATGCTGCTTGTTCCAAGGTTAATTGCAAGATTAACATCGTGGTCTTTTGCGTAATCGGCAAGTTTATCCAAAACTTTTGTTGAATCTCCGTTTAAAGGTGCAAGATAAAGCCATTTTGAATTTTTAATCGCCTCAAAATTAATATCATCTTCAGTTAATTTTGAATTAGCACCTCTATGAGCTAAGACTGTTCTATCACCTTGGAAACTTGTAAGAATAATTGAAAAGCCCGTGCTATATTCTTTTGAACATATAACATTTGATGTATCTACGCCAAACTTTTTAAGAGTCGCCAAAACATTTTGACCTTGAAGTTCATGTCCGATTTTTATTATAGTTGAGGCTTTAAACCCGAGAGAAGCAAAGTTTGTTACGGTATTAACCGCTCCGCCGCCTGTTTTAAAATCAAACTTATCAATTTCAATTTTTGCTCCGTAAGGATACGCCATAAAATCTTTTTTCATGTTTGTACTGCTTACGGATACTATATTTGCAGCGTCAGTTTCAATAAAAGCGTCAAGTGTTGCACTACCCATAGTTATAAAATCGAACATATCTATTCCCTTTTCTTTCCAACATTTATTATATAATAAATATTTTAATTTGCTCTCGGATGAGCAGTTTCGTAAGAGTGTTTCAATCTTTCCATAGAAACGTGAGTATAAATTTGTGTGTTACTAATGCTGCTGTGTCCGAGTAATTCTTGCACTACTCTTAAATCTGCTCCGTTTTCCAACAGTTTTGTGGCAAAACTGTGCCTAAATACGTGAGGTGTAACATGTTTTGGTAATTCTATTTTTTCAACAACCTCTCTTATAACATGCCTTACGGTTTGAGGCTGCAATCTGTAACCTGTTTTATTTATAAATACAGGTGAGTCTGAATTTTCTTTTGCACTGCTACAAATCAAATAACGGGCATTTTTAATGTAACTTTCCAAAAACTTCTTTGCTTTTTCCGAAACTAAAACAATTCTTTCCTTTGAACCCTTACCAAAAACTTTTATTTCATTTTCGTCAAGATTAAGATTTTCAAAATTTAAGTTGCTTAACTCTGAAATTCTCATTCCCGTTGCATAAAGAAGCTCTAATATAGCTCTATTTCTGTAGCCTGCAGGGGAATCAATTTTTAATCCGCTTAATATTTTATCAATCTCCTGCTCTGTAAGAAATTCCGGTAACGGGTTTCCTCTTTTGGGAGCATGCACTCCTAATGCAGGATTTGCCTCAATAACTCTTTCTCTGTATAAATATCTGTAGAACGTTCTCAAAGAAGCAATTTTTCTTGCCGTTGTAGTTTTTGAATAGTTAAATTGTTGAATATACAACAAATAATCTCTTATTAAATTATAGTTGACATCCTTAACTGTCTTATCATTGAGCCAAATTAAAAAACTTAAAATATCAGAACAATATGCAGTTACCGTATGTTTTGAAAAATTACGTTCAACCTCAATGTATAGCTTAAATTCTTGAAGATATTTTTTTGACTCGTCATTCATAGTTCAAATTGTAAAAAAATTTTAACAAAAAAGCAATAGATATACTAAATTTAAAGGTGTATTAAGAAATATTAATCAAGCCTAAACTCATGTATTTATGCATGTTTTCATGGTTTTAAAAAGATTTAAAATATTCATTTTTTTGCATAGTAAACAAATTGTTGTATTCTTTATAATCTTTTACTATAATAAATTTATTGATTTGATTAAGGCAGTTAAGGAGTAAAATTCATATTTTTATGGATAAAGTTCAGGAAAATGTGAATAAAATCAAATCGGAAGTTGCACATTATAATCCGTTGATAGTTGCAGTAACCAAATATTTCGATGAAAACCAGATAATAAAGTATTACGAAATGGGTTTTAGAGATTTTGGAGAGAACCGAGTTAAAGCAGCTATTGAAAAAATAGAAAAATTACCAAAAGAAATTGTTCTAAACAGCAGATTTCACTTGATTGGTCATTTGCAGAGCAATAAAGCAAAGTATGCTGTCGGTAATTTCTATTTAATACATTCAATAGATAGCTTTCACCTTGCGAAATGTGTTTCTGACGAGGCATTAAAAAGAGGGATAAAACAAAAAATTCTTCTTCAGGTTAATAATGCACATGAAGAACAAAAAGGCGGTTTTGAACCTGATGAATTAAAAAAACAATTTCCCGAAATACTAAAATTAAACGGAATTGAAATATTAGGGTTAATGAATATGGCTCCGATAAACGCAAGCCAAGAGGAACTTCATAAATTATTTGGAAATATCAAACAAATAAAGGATGAATTGGAATGTGAATTCGGAGTAGAATTAAAACAAATATCGATGGGAATGAGCCACGATTACAAAATCGCACTTGAAGAAGGTGCAACAATAATCAGATTAGGAAGAATACTATTTGAATAAATACTTAGGAGGAAGAAAATTGGCAGTTGCAGACAAGTTTAGATCAATCATTGATTTTTTAACATCAGGATTTGAAGACAAAACAGATATTTATGAGACATTATCGGATGACAGTGAAACAATGTACCCTGTTCAAGGTACAACAGCTCTTAATCCCGCAAGAACAGAAGAAAGAGATTTAAAAGTTGTTTCTCATCCAAATTATAAAGGTTATGAGGTTATTGTTTCAGAACCTCGTACATACGAAGATTCTATTTCAATTGTAAAACATTTAAAAGACAGAAAGACTGTTGTTTTAAATTTACATTTGTTAGACAAAGATCAAGCATTAAGAATTGTTGATTTCTTATGCGGTGCAACTCACGCTTTAGGCGGAAGCCAACAAAAAATCGGTGATTCTGTATTTATCTTCACTCCTGTAAATGTAGCATTGTCTGCAGAATCACAAAAAAGCAAATTCTTAAGAGATGCTTTGTGGAATCAACCGCAAGCATAGGTTTTGGGGATTAGATAGTTTAAAGGGAAACATTTTTGTTTCCCTTTTTTGTATATTATATTAATAAAACGTTGCTTCTTTGTAACGTCTGTATTCAAGAATTTTTGCATAAAAATCGGGCCACCAAACTCTTATAAGTCCGTCTATAATTCCTACATCTTCTATATAGGAACCTGATTCTCCCCTGGGATTGATGTATTTTGTATTAAATGTACTCATCATCATAGGAGTCATTGCTGTTCCTCTAAGTGCAATTCTTGTACTTTCAAGTTTTAGGGTTTCTATTCTTTGTGTCGGACTTCCTTTTTGAATAGCTTTAAATAAATCTAATTCAAGCCTTTCAAGCCTGTCGATTGTGTTTTGAGTTGGAAATGAATTAGAATATATTCTTTTTTCAATTGTCGCCAATGCTTTTAATTGCTGCTCGGTTATATTTACCAGCCTCGGATTATCGGCGGTATTTTCAATTTCAAGCGGCTTCTTTTTTATAGGAATTTTCCTTTCTTGATTATATTCTTTATCTTCTTTTTCAATTGTAATTATAGGTTCAAGTTTTTCGACATTAGGGGTATCAATAATAACACTTTCTATTTCAGCAGAATAGCAAGAGCAATTACTCAGAATTAAAATCACTATTGATATAAATATCGGCAATTTGCCCATAACACACTTCCCGTAAACTGAAATTACATTTACCCGTTCTTATTTAGTTTACGGTTTTCGCTTTATTGTTTAATTAACGAAAAGTGTTATATTTAAGGGCTATTCTATTATTCAAATGTTATTGAATTTTTGCTTCCTTCATTCATTTCAATAACAAGTTCACCTGTTTTATCATTTTGAGAAACAATAACAGGAACTGCACTATAGAAGCCGTGTTGTTGATAAAATTTCATTAAATTTCTTCTGATTAAAGAAATATTCTCAATAGACATCGGTTGATTTAATTGATCTTTAACGATTGCGTTCAATTGAGAAGATGTAAAATTAGCATTATTAACAAAAGTTACGGATTTTAATTCTCCTACAACATTTGGAATTACAGGTTTTTCGACTTCTGTTTTCGGTTTTACAATAGCACTGTTATATTTTGCTCTTGTTTGAGCTTCATGCATTCTTAAATCTCTGCTGTTTTGTATATTTATTGCACCCGGAGTCATTCCACCTACCACACTGCTCATTGTGTCAGCAAAAACAGGCACAACGGATACCGTAAGTGCTACTAATAATAGAGATAATGCTTTTTTCATATTCAATCCTTTTTATAATTACCCGTAACTATAATTATTATAGCACATTTGGATATAATCAACAGGGTAATATTTCTCTAAAATTACTCCAAATTGTCTATTTTGTTTGGAAAGTATTATATTTATGATATAATTTTAACTGTAAAATTGTATTAAAATTACTTTTTAAGGCATGTGTATTATAAAAGAAAAGGTGAATAAAATGACAGTAACAATTGAAAGAAATGACGAAAACAACGAAGTAAAATTAAACATTGAAATTGAACCATCCGTATCCGAATGGGAATACGATAAGGCTTGCAAAAAATTAGCTCAAAGAGTTAATGTTCCCGGTTTCAGACAAGGTAAAGCTCCAAGAAATATTTTAGAAAAATACGTTGGTATTGCAGCTGTTCAAAGAGAAGTTTTAGACAGCTTGTTACCTACAATCTTTGAAAACACAATCAATGAAAACAACTTCGATTTAGTTGCAACTCCAAGAATTGATTCTTATGAATTTGCAGAAGACAAATCTTTAAAAATTAAAGCAACATTTGAATTAAAACCGGAAGTTAATCTTTGTGATTACAAAGGTGTTGAAGTTGAAGTTGAAGAATTTAAGTTCCCTGAAGACATTATGGATACAGAACTTAAAAACATTGCAGAAAAATATGCAACTTTAAATGATATTACAGACAGAAAAACAGTTAATACAGACTTAGTAAATATTGATTTTGCAGGTTATGTTGACGGAGAAGAAATTAAAGGCGGAAGTGCAAAAAATTATCTTTTAGATTTAGCTCACTCTACTTTCATCCCAGGATTTGCAGAACAATTAGTTGACAGAAGTTTAAATGAAGAATTTAAAATCAACGTTAAATTTCCGGAAGAATACCACGATGAAAAATTAAACGGTAAAGATGCCGAATTCAACATTAAAATCAACGCTATTAAAGAAAAAGTTCTTCCTGAAATCAACGATGATTTAGCAAAAAGAGTTAATCCTACATTCTTAACTTTAGATACATTAAAAGAAGATATTCAAAAGTATTTAGACAACACAGCTAAAGTTGAAAACGAAAAACGTATCGCAAACAAAGTGTTTGATACATTATTTGAAAAAATTGATGTAAAAATTCAAGATACAATGATCAACAGAGAATGCCAAGCATTAATGGGTGAATTCAAACAAAGAATAAACATGCAAGGCGGAAACTTTGACGAAATGCTCGAAAGAGAAGGTCACGAAAAAGTTTATGCTCAATTAAGAGAAGAAGCAATTAAGAGAATTAAAACATCTTTAATCGTTGGTAAAATTGCTCAAACAGAAGATATGAAAGTATCTCAAGAAGATATTCAAGAAAAAATCGGTGAATTAGCTAATATTTACAGAACAACTCCTGAAAACATCGTTGCAGAAGTTCAAAAGAATGTTAACTTATTCCACTCAATCAACCAACAAATTGTTACTGAAAAAGTTACAAAATTGTTAGTTGAAAATGCAAAAGTAAATTACAAAAATAACTAATAATTAGGATTAGAAAGGGAAAAATATGAGTTTTGTACCTGTAGTTATCGAACAATCAAGCAGAGGCGAAAGATCATTTGATATTTTCTCAAGATTATTGAGAGAAAGAATTATCTTTTTAGGCACTCCGATTGATGACATGGTAGCAAACTTGATAGTTGCTCAATTATTATTGCTGGATAGCGAAAATCCGGAAAAAGATATTATGTTATATATCAATTCTCCCGGTGGCAGCGTTACGGCAGGATTTGCAATATATGATACAATGCAACACATCAGAGCTGATGTTTCAACAATTTGTTTGGGACAAGCTGCTTCAATGGGTGCATTCTTACTTTCGTCAGGTACTAAAGGTAAGAGAATGGCTCTTCCTCATTCAAGAGTTTTAATTCACCAACCTTTAGGCGGTGCGCAAGGTCAAGCAACAGATATTGAAATTCAAGCTGCTGAAATTATCAGAATTAAAAAATCATTAAATGAAATTTTAGCAAGCAACACAGGTCAATCTATTAAAAAGATTGAAAAAGATACAGACAGAGATTATATCATGACTCCGGAAGAAGCTCTTGAATACGGTATGATTGATAAAGTTATCACTGTTAACAACACGCCAAGACCAAATCAGGA
The DNA here is from genome assembly GCA_963617295.1 of bacterium. Classification (GTDB taxonomy): domain Bacteria; phylum Cyanobacteriota; class Vampirovibrionia; order Gastranaerophilales; family Gastranaerophilaceae; genus Avigastranaerophilus. The sequence goes on from CAVEOW010000011.1 coordinate 7,942, forward strand.
GAATAATTAATGGCACCGATAGATGACAGTCGTCTAAAATGTTCTTTCTGCGGAAAGACTCAAGAACAAGTCAAAAAACTTATTGCAGGTCCCGATGTTTATATCTGCGATGAGTGCGTTGAATTGTGTAATGAAATTTTAGATGAAGAATTTCTTGAAAATAAGGATAAACCTGAAGAGAAAGAAATTAAAGAAACAGATATTGCAAAAGTTCCAAAACCGCATGAAATTAAAGAGTATTTAGATAATTACATTATCGGTCAGGATGATGCAAAAAAAGTATTATCTGTTGCAGTTTATAACCACTATAAGAGAATTGCTCATAATGCTGCAAATTCTGATAAGCAACAAGTTGAAATTCAAAAAAGTAATATTCTTCTTGTCGGACCGACAGGAAGCGGTAAAACTTTATTGGCTCAAACACTTGCAAAAATGCTTGATGTTCCGTTTGCAATTGCAGATGCAACAACTTTAACAGAAGCAGGTTATGTTGGTGATGATGTAGAAAATATTCTTTTAAGACTTTATCAAAATGCTGATTTTGATGCTCAAAAGGCTGAAAAAGGTATTATCTATATTGATGAAATCGATAAAATTTCAAGAAAATCAGAAAATACAAGTATTACAAGAGATGTTTCAGGTGAAGGTGTTCAACAGGCACTTTTAAAAATGATTGAAGGTACTGTTGCAAATGTTCCTCCTCAAGGCGGAAGAAAACATCCTCATCAGGAATTTATTCAAATTAATACTGCTAACATCTTATTTATTGTGGGTGGTGCTTTTGTAGGTTTGGATAAAATAATTGAAAGACGTGCAGGTACAACAACTACAATCGGATTTGGAGCAGGAAAGGCAAAAACTCAAGCAGAAAAAGAAGCTGAACAAGCTCAACTTTTAAAGAAAATGCAGCCTGAGGACTTGCTTAAATTCGGACTAATTCCTGAATTTATCGGCAGAGTTCCAGTTTATGCAGTTCTTGATCCGTTAGACAAAAATGCATTGAAAAACATTTTAACAGAACCTAAAAATGCGTTGTTAAAACAATATCAATGTTTGTTAAATATGGACGGAGTTGATTTGAAATTTGAACCCGAAGCAGTTGACTTAATTGCTGCTGAGGCAATCAAACGTAAAACAGGAGCAAGAGCTTTGCGTTCTATTGTAGAAGAAATAATGATGGATATTATGTACGCTATTCCGTCACAAGGTGATGTAAAGGAATTTACCGTAACCGCAGATATGGTAAAAAAGAAAAATGACGGAGTCGCCGAGTTAATAAAACTGCCATCAAAGAAAAAAGATGAAGTTGACTCAACAGAACCCGACAAAAATACAGAAATTGCGTAAAATCAAAAAGGAACAAAGACCCTTGATGTAACAGTCAAGGGTCTTTTCAAATAGAATATTAATACTGCTACTTGTTGTAGAGATGCAAAAATTAAAATGCAAATAGCACAAGAGCAGACTAAGCATTAAATTTTTGCACTAATATAAATCTGTTTATACTCTACATTTTTTCAGGGTGATTTGAGTTTGATAAAACTATTTCTCTATACTCATTTTTATCAATATTTACACCCATATTCTTTATGTCTATGGTAAATTTCTTTTTCTTTTTTGCTTTTTTCTTTTCTTCCATTATTATTTCCTTACAAGTTCAGCACTGCGATATTTATCTATGCTGTCATAAGTCAGTTTATTATCTTTCATGTAATATTTAAGTGCTTCTAAATATGCTTTTGCCGTATCAATTACAGTGAAACAAGGAGTTGAATACATTTCGGCAATTGTTCTTATTAAAAAGCCTCTGTCCTCTGAGCCATACCTTACCGAATTATTATTTGTCGTAGGCGTATTAATTATAAAGCAAAGCTCTTTATTTTTCATATTTCTTTGCATTTTTTTAATATCAAATTTCTCAATTTCTTTTGACTCAATATTATGAAGTTTCAAAAAGTTATGTGTTCCCGTTGTAGCTATTAATTTGTATCCCAAATCAACAAGGTCTTGTGCAACACTCAATGATTCTTCTTTATAATGGTCATTAATAGAAATCAACACATTTCCTCTTTCTGTTGAAAGTTTATACCCTGCAGCCAAAAATCCCTTAACCAATGCTCTTTCATAAGATGTATCAATACCCAAAACTTCACCTGTAGATTTCATCTCAGGAGCCAATGCAGGGTCAATTCGGTTTAACTTTTGGAATGAGAAGATCGGAATTTTTGCACAAACAAGGTTTGTTGTATCAAGCAAGCCTGTTTTATAACCTTGTTCTATAATTGATTTACCCAAGATTGCGTCAATTGCAATTTTTACCATAGGAGTATTTGTAACTTTACTCAAAATAGGCACTGTTCTTGAAGCTCTTGGGTTAACCTCAATAATATATGCAACATCATCTTTCAATACAAATTGAATATTCATTAATCCTTTAATTTTTAATTCTCTTGCAATTTTTTCTGTATAATCAACCAAACTGTCAATTATATGCTTAGAAATTGTTCTTGTCGGATAAAGTGCAATCGAATCACCGGAGTGAATACCTGCTCTTTCGATGTGTTCTGTGATTGCAGGGATAAGAACATTCTCACCGTCAGATATTGCGTCTAGCTCAAGTTCGGTTCCCTCTATATATTGGTCAATTAATATAGGATGTTCATCCGAGAATTTTAAAGCTCCCTCTATATATGAAATAAGCTCATCTTTGTTATATACAACCTGCATTCCTCTGCCGCCTATTACATAAGACGGACGCACCAATAGGGGATATCCCAGTTTTTTAGCAACCTCTAATGCTTCTGATTGTTTTCTTACCGCACTGCCTTTAGGTTGAGGAATATTCAACTTTCTCAAAAGTTCTTCAAACAGTTTCCTGTCTTCTGCTATATTTATTGACTCTAATGATGTACCCAGTATTTTAACCCCTCTTTCATGCAATTTGGGAGCTAAATTGATTGCAGTCTGCCCGCCAAACTGAACCATTACCCCGACAGGATTTTCTTTTTCCACGATATTCATCACATTTTCAATATTCATTGGTTCAAAGAACAATTTATCAGCCACGTCAAAATCGGTACTTAACGTTTCGGGGTTTGAGTTAACTATTAGTGATTTGTAGTGATTATTTCTTACTTCCCACGCTGCGTGAACGGAACAATAATCAAACTCTATACCTTGACCTATTCTAATCGGACCCGAGCCTAGTATCAAAATTTTTTCGTCCGTCTTATCAGTTTCAGTTTCATCAAACTCATTATAAGTTGAATAATAATAAGGTGTTTGAGCAGTAAATTCTGCTGCACACGTATCAACAATTTTAAATGCTGCACTGATTGAATTATCTTTTTTGATTTTTACTACTTCATCTGTTGATTTTTTGCAAATCGTTGCTATTTCTTCATCCAAGAAACCTTTTTCTTTTGCTTCCAAGTACAAGTCTGCAGTTAAATCTTCGTTTTTAAGTCTGTTTTCAAAATCAACCAGTCCTTTAATTTTATATATAAACCATTTATCGATTTTTGTAATTTTATTTATTTCATTAACGCTTATTCCTCGATTTATAGCTTCTGCCACTCTAAAAATTCTTCTGTCATCTTGAACATATAAAAGTGCTTTCAACTCTTCTTCGCTGCATTCAATGTGGCGACCTCTCAATAAGCCTGTATATTTTGATTCTATTGATGTTATGGCTTTTTTAAACGAGCTTTCAAAAGTTCTGCCGATAGCCATAACTTCACCGGTTGCTTTCATTTTTGTTCCTAAAATTCTGTCCCCGTGTTTAAATTTATCAAACGGCCATTTTGGAATTTTAGTTACAACATAATCAATAGCAGGTTCAAATGCAGCAACTGTCTTTTTTGTAATTGAATTAGGAATTTCGTGTAAATTATATCCTATTGCAATTTTTGTTGTGATTTTTGCAATAGGATAACCTGTTGCTTTTGAAGCTAATGCCGAAGAACGGCTTACACGAGGGTTTACCTCAATTACATAATACCGGTTGCTGACAGTATCCAGTGCAAATTGAACATTACAACCACCCTCTATTTTTAATGCTCGTATAATCTTTAAAGCAGCACTTCTTAGCATTTGACACTCTTTATTTGTAAGGGTTTGAGTCGGAGCAACTACAAAACTGTCGCCTGTATGAATGCCAATCGGGTCAATATTTTCCATATTGCAAATTGCAATACTTGTATTGTTTGAATCTCTGATTACTTCATACTCGATTTCTTTATAACCTGCAATACTTTTTTCTACCAATACTTGTGAAATCGGACTTAAAGATAGCCCTGTATATACAATTTCTTCATATTCATTGTAATTATTAGCTATTCCTCCGCCTGTTCCGCCCAGCGTATAAGCAGGTCTTACAATTATCGGAAAACCTATCTTTTGTGCAAATTTCTTTGCCTCTTCAAAACTTGAAACGATGTCACTCTCAGGTACGGGTTCCCCTATTTCAAGCATAAGATTTTTAAAGAGTTCTCTGTCTTCCGCTTTTTTTATAGAATCAATTCTTGTTCCTAAAAGTTTTACGCCGTATTTTTCTAAAATACCCTTTTCATAAAGTTCGACCGCTAAATTTAATCCGGTTTGCCCCCCAAGAGTTGCAATTATTCCGTTCGGTCTTTCTTTTTCAATAATATAAGAAACAGCTTCAATGGTTAACGGCTCAATATACACC
>CAVEOW010000012.1:0-2854 GCA_963617295.1 bacterium
TCCGACAGCTTCTTTATAAGTACCTTTATCAAACATATTAAAAAAACAGTAATATTTTTTTATCTTTTTTAAACCGAAACTGAACAAAATGACTCCTTAATTATTTAAACTGTGAATAGGAGCGGGAATTCTTCCGCCTCTGTTTATAAATGTTTCCGATGAAAGCGGATTAACTTTCATTATGGGTGCTTCACCAAGTAAACCGCCAAACACAGCGGAATCACCGATTGTTTTATTCGGAACAGGAATTATTCTTACTGCAGTAGTTTTTTTGTTAATCATACCGATTGCCATTTCATCTGCTATCATGCCCGAAATTGTACTTTCAGGAGTATTCCCGGGAATTGCAATCATATCAAGTCCGACAGAACATACGCAAGTCATAGCTTCCAACTTATCAAAAGTTAAAACGCCTTTGCCTGCGGCTTCAATCATGCCCGCATCTTCAGACACCGGAATAAAAGCACCCGATAATCCACCGACATAAGAACTTGCCATAATACCGCCTTTTTTAACTGCATCATTAAGCATAGCTAAAGCGGCAGTTGTACCGTGAGCACCAGCGTGTTCCAAACCCATAGCCTGAAAAATTCCTGCAACTGAATCTCCTTGAGCCGGAGTCGGAGCAAGAGATAAATCAATAATTCCAAACGGAATATTCATTTTTTGAGCCATTCTTCTGCCTACCAGTTCACCCGTTGATGTAATTTTAAATGCAATTTGTTTTATTTTATTTGCCAATTCACCAAAATCAGCATTTTTTGGAAGATTTTCCACTGCTGCTCTGACAACCCCCGGACCTGACACGCCAACATTTAAAGCACACTCAGGCTCTCCATAGCCGTGGAAAGCCCCTGCCATAAACGGGTTATCCCCCGGGACATTACAAAAGCAAACCAATTTTGCAGCACCTATTCCGTCTGCTTCTTTTGTAAGTTCTGCTGCCTTTTTGATTATTCCGCCCATTTTTTTTACGGCGTTCATATTAATACCGGCCTTTGTAGAAGCAAGATTTATGGAAGAGCAAACTCTTTCCGTTTGAGCTAATGCTTCAGGGATACTCTCAATCAATGCAATATCACCACGAGTGCAACCTTTTTCCACCAAAGCTGAAAATCCGCCGATAAAATTAACCTTAACTTCTTTAGCCGCTTCATCCAAAACTTTTGCAAGATAAACATAATCATAATCTTTGCAAGACTCACCGACTAAAGAAATAGGAGTAACCGCAATTCTTTTATTTATAATCGGAATTGAATACTCATCTTCTATTTCTGCCGCATACTGATATAAATTTTTTGCATACTTAATAATTTTATTATAAATTTTATCCCCTGTTTCTTTAACATCAGTAGTACAGCAATCACGCAAACTCAATGCTAAAGTAACAGTTCTGATGTCCAAATTATGGACTTTTATCATATCAATTGTTTCAATAATTGAATTTTCATTAAAAAAAGTCATTTAAAACCGGTCCTTAAATTGTGTGCATTTTATCAAAGATTTCTTTCTTTTGAATCCAAATTTCCATACCGAGTTTTTCACCCGATTTAGTTAGGGCTTCTTTAATTTCTTTGAAAGAAAATTTTGATTTACTGATATCGGCAAGTAAAAACATCATAAAACAACCTTGCATGATAGTTTGTCTTATATCTTCAATATTGACCTCATGCTTTGCTAATACGGAAGAAATCTCAGCAACAATTCCAACTCCGTCTTTACCTGATATAGTTACTATAATTTTATCTTCGCTCATTTTTACTCCAATTAAAAACTATATAATTATTGTATTAGCAAACGAGTATAAATGCAATGATACAGAGGGAAATTCAAATTTGTTAAAAAAATAACAAAAAAGTAGTTGACTCTAAAATATGTTCTTGTTATCTTAATAAAGTAGTCAGACAAGCGTCTGTAGCTCAGCAGGTAGAGCACTCCCCTTTTAAGGGATAGGTCGCGCGTTCGAATCGCGCCAGACGCACCATTTAAAAGCCTCGTTTATCGAGGCTTTTTTGTTGCCTGTTTTTAGACTTTTAATTTCGGAGAAAATGTGGTATAATATCCGTAAAATATTCGGAGAAAAAATGAAATATATATACCAAAACCCTGACTGGCACAACTTTATATGGTGCGGAGAAAAAATTCAAAAACTGCTTTTTGAAATAAAAAAAGCTCAAGGTTATTTACTCGGAAGAATGGATTCATTGGGTTTTGATGTCAGAAATAACGCACTATTGCAAGTTTTGACCGAAAATATTATTAAGTCATCTGAAATTGAGGGACAAATTTTAGATAAATATATTGTTCGCTCATCAATAGCAAGACGTTTAGGTATAGATATAGCAGGAGAAGCTCCTGTTTCAAGAGATGTAGAGGGCGTTGTTGAAATGATGATTGATGCAACGCAAAATTGTAGTTCAAAAATGTCAAAAGACAGATTGCTGGGCTGGCATGCTGCATTATTTCCAACAGGATACAGCGGAATGTATAAAATAAAAACAGGACAATATCGAGATGACGAATTTGGTCCTATGCAGGTTGTTTCAGGTTCTATCGGGAGAGAAAAAGTTCATTATGAAGCTCCATGTGCCTCTGTACTTGAAAATGAAATGAATGATTTAATTGAATATATAAATAATACGGATAACACGGATTATCTTATTAAAGCAGGTATTGTTCATTTATGGTTTGTTATCTTACACCCTTTTGATGACGGAAACGGACGAATTGCAAGAGCATTAACCGATATGTTACTTGCAAGAAGTGATGATACTCCGTTTCGATTTTATTCTATGTCATCTCAAATTCAAAAAAACAGAAATAAGTATTACGAAATTTTAGAAAAAACACAAAA
>CAVEOW010000012.1:2864-12055 GCA_963617295.1 bacterium
GTCTATGGATATTACAAATTGGCTCTTATGGTTTTTAGAAAATTTATTAATTGCAATCAAATCCAGTGAAGAAATTACAAATACGGTTTTACAAAAAGCCGAATTTTGGCGGGAGCATTCTGAAACAGTTTTTAATGAGCGACAAATTAAAGTTTTAAACAGATTTATGGATAACTTTGAGGGAAATCTTACGACAATGAAATGGGCAAAAATGTGCAATTGCTCGCAAGATACCGCTACTTTAGACATCAAAGACTTAATAGATAAAAAAATATTTATAAAGGTTGGAAACGGTCGTTCTACACATTATAAATTAAAGAAGTAATCTCCGTAAATTATTCGGAGATTAACGTTCCTAAATCGTATTGAAATACGATCCTGTATTAACTTTCGAATGCGGAGAAAACTAAAATATTTCGTCTATAATTCCACCGCCGATAACAGTATCATCATCATAAAATACTGCTGATTGCCCGATTGCAATCGGGGGCTGTTTTTCTTCAAAATCAACTTTTATCTTATCTTTGTCAAACGGAGTTATTATTGCAGGTTTTGGCTCTTGAGCCGAACGTATTTTAACGTTACACTTCATAGGTTCTTTTAATTCGTCAATTAAATTTAAAACAATATTATTTGCAATTAAGCCTTTATTCATTGACTCTTCTTTAAATGCGACAACAACTTCATTTGTATCTTTTCTAAGTTCAACAACATACAAAGGAGCAGCGGCTGCCACACCGATTCCTTTTCTCTGCCCGATGGTATAATTCCAAAAGCCCTGATGTTTTCCTAAAATTTTACCGTTTAAATCTATAATGTTCCCAATTTTTGCTTTCTCACTAAGAATATCGTTATAATCACCGTTATAAAAATCCTGACTGTCAGGTTTATCCGCTACTTCAAACCCGTTTTGCTTTGCAATCAATCTTATTTCTTCTTTTGTATAATTGCCGAGAGGAAGAATTGTTTCCGAAAGCTGTTTTTGAGTCAATCCATACAAAAAATAAGACTGGTCTTTCTTTGGATTTACACCTTTTTTTAGAAGAAATCTACCGTTATTTTCTTCAATTTTCGCATAATGACCGGTTGCGAATTTGTCAAATATTATTCCTGATTTTTTAGCCAACTCCTGAAAAATTCCGAATTTTATATATTTATTGCACTGTACACAAGGATTAGGGGTTCTTCCTTTTAAATATTCACTTTTAAAATATTCTATAACTGTTTTCTCATAGTCTTTTGAGCAATCAATAATGTAATGTTCAATACCAAGTTTATCGGCAACGGCTTTTGCCTGTTCCAAATCTTTTTGTTTAAAAGGGCTAAGGCAGGCACAATGAGTTGCCGCTTTTTGTTCTTCTTCATTCATCTTCTCTTTAAGCACATCAAAAACACCGCCATTTCCCCAAAGTGCCATTGTTGCACCTGCTACATCATAGCCTTGTTCCTTTAAAAGTAATGCGGCAACAGATGAATCAACTCCGCCTGACATACCGATAAGAACTCTCATCCCGACTGCTCCTTTTATTAATATATTTTAATTTTACTACAAAATTTGACTTGTTTAACTTATAATCAGTTGGTAATAGAAAGGGGAAAGTATGATTATTCCGAGTATTGACTTAATGGACGGGAAAGCAGTTCAACTAAGACAAGGCAAAGAAAAAGTATTAGAAAAAGAAAATGTCTTAGAACTTGCAAAGTATTACTCACGCTTCGGCGAAATAAGCGTTATCGATTTAGATGCCGCTATGAATAAGGGTAATAATGAACATCTGATTAAGGAGATATGTAAGCATGCCCATTGCAGGGTTGGCGGAGGAATAAGAACCGTTGAAAAAGCAAAAAGAATTCTTGCGAACGGTGCAAAACAAATTATCATAGGTACTGCTGCTGATGAAGAATTTTTGTCTAAATTGCCAAAAGATAAAGTAATTGTTGCAATTGACTCCAAACAAGGTAAAGTTACAACAGAGGGCTGGACAAAAGAAGTTAACGCTACGCCCGAAGATTACGTAAAACGCTTTGATAATTTATGTGCAGGATACTTATACACCATCGTTGATAAAGAAGGAATGATGGGCGGAACAGATATTGAAGCAATCAAAAAAATTCGCAATTTAACAAAGAAAACCTTAATTGCTGCAGGCGGAATTTCTTCTATTGACGAAATTAAAATACTTGTAAAAATGAATGTTTCAACGCAGCTTGGAATGAGCATTTATACAGGAGCAATAAGCCTTGAAGATGCTTATGTTGCTGTTATGGATTTTGAAAAGCAAAACGGATTAATTCCGACAATTGTTCAAGATATTGAAACAAAACAAGTCTTAATGTTAGCTTATTCAAATAAAGACTCCTTAAAAAAGACTTTATCCGAGGGCTTAGCAACATACTACAGCCGTTCAAGACAAGAATTATGGACAAAAGGTTTATCATCAGGCAACACGCAAGAAGTAATCAGTGTTAAATTTGATTGCGACCAAGACTCACTTTTATTTAAAGTAAAACAAAAAGGTGTTGCTTGCCATACGGGAAGATACTCCTGTTTTGAAGACAGAGATTTTTGTATTGATGAACTTTATGACTTATTGCTCGACAGAAAAGCAAAGTTACCTGAAGGCTCATACACAACAAAACTTTTCAAAGACGAATTCAAACTTCAAAGAAAAATAATGGAAGAAGCATTTGAATCGGTCAACTTTGAAAAAGGCGACGGGCTTGAATGGGAAGCCAGCGATTTAGCTTATCACATGCTTGTATTTATGGCATTACATAATGTTACACCGCAAGATATTATTAATAATTTAGCTTCTCGCACAAAATAGGATTAAAAAAATGAAAATTTATAATTATAACGAAATTGATGAGAGTTTTTTCTCTAAAATTGAGTTTGAAAACATCAGCTCTGTTCAAGAGGTTATTTCTTCTGTCAGAAAAAACGGAGATGTTGCAATTAGAGAATATTCAAAAAAATTTGGCGACGGTGATGTTGAAAATTTCAAACTCTCACGAGAAGAAATAAAAGAAGCTCTTAAACAAGTTGATGAGGAAACTGTCAACACAATAAAATACGCAATAAAAAACGTAAAAGAATTTGCAACCGCACAACTTCAAAGCGTAAAAGAATTTGAAGTAAATGTAAACGGAAACCGTTTAGGGCAAAAAATAATTCCGATTGATTCTGTCGGATGTTATATCCCCGGGGGGAATTATCCGTTACCGAGCAGTGCAATAATGACGGTTGTTCCTGCTAAAACAGCAGGAGTGAAAAGAGTAGTTGCAATGTCACCAAAAATAAAACCCGTAACGGTTGCGGCAGCATACCTCTCCGGTGCCGATGAAATCTATAAAATCGGGGGAGTTCAGGCTATAGCAGGGCTTGCATACGGAACTCAATCTATAGAAAAAGTTAATAAAATTGTGGGTCCCGGGAATAAATATGTAACTTCGGCTAAAAAACAAGTATATGGCGAGTGCGGTATCGACTTTTTAGCAGGTCCGTCAGAAGTTTTAATAATTGCGGATGAAAGTGCAAAAGCAGAGTTTGCAGCTGCCGATATGCTTGCACAATGCGAACACGACAAAGAGGCAAGAGCGTTCTTATTGTGTAAATCAATTGATTTTATAAAAGCCGTTGATGAAAAAGCAAAAGAATACTTAGAAAAACTTCCGACGAAGGATATCGCAAAAGTTTCTTATGAAAAATCAATAGCAATTGTTGTTAACTCCTTAGAACAAGCTATTGAGCTTTCAAACAAAAAAGCTCCCGAACATTTAGAGTTATGTTTAGGTAATGCTGCCTCTTATATTGATAAATTTACAAATTACGGGTCGTTATTTATCGGCAACTACAGTGCAGAAGTTTTTGGAGATTATGTATCAGGCACAAATCACACGCTTCCCACTAATCAAGTTGCAAAATACTCAGGAGGATTAAGCGTTTTTGACTACATCAAAATTCAAACTTATCAAATAATAAGCAAAACTTCTTTGATTGAAACTGCCAAAAATGCTTCCCGGTTAGCCGAAAAAGAGGGACTATTTGCACATAAACTTGCTGCTGATGTCAGAGTTGAATAACTAAAGCAAAGATAATTGTTCCGATTTTTCAAAATGTTTTTGGAAAAAACTTTTTCTGTGCCACTTTGTCAAACCGTATTTATCAACGGCGTCAAGGTGGCTTTTTGTCATATAACCTTTATTTTCAGACCAACAATATTGCGGAAACTCCTTATCCAGCTCTCTCATAAATCTGTCCCTTGAAACTTTTGCCAAAATACTGGCAGCAGCAATTGAAGCAGATTTGAAATCGCCTTTAACAATATATTGTTGCGGATAATTAAAGTTGATAATTTTTTTATTTCCGTCAACTAAAACAATAATACTTTCATTTTTAAGCTGACAAATTACATCAAGGCATGCCTTGTTCATTGTATTAAGAGATGTTCTTAAAATATTATTCTTTTCTATTTCTTCAACACTGCCTTGCTTTATTGAATATATTGAATTCTGAATAATGACATCAAAAAGTTCTTCTCTGATTTTCTCGCTTAATTGTTTTGAATCATTTAATTTTTCAAGTTTTATCAACAGTTCTTTATCTGCTGATTTAAAACAAACTGCAGCAGCAAACACAGGACCCGCCCCCGGACCTCTTCCTGCCTCATCCGTTCCTATAAGAAAATCATAATTTTTTTGATTTTCCTTATCAAATTCAAACCGCTTATTCATTTATATCCAATGTCAATTTGCCGAGTCTGCCTGTACGAAAATCGTTTAATAAGTTTTGAGCACAACGTTTTGTATCAGGTCGTCCGCCTTGAACTATCCAATTTCTTTTTAAAGCAATATTTGAAATATTTACTTCTTCATCCTCGAGCTTATAATAATTCTTTATTAAATCAGGATAAACTTCTTCAACATTTTTGATAAAAATTTCAGCTACAGCCTCAACGTCATAAGCATTTTCACCAATTGAATCAACAAATGCCAATTTATATGCTTTGTCCTGATCTTCTTGTTTTAAGGGAATAATTCCCGGAGTATCCAATAAATCGACTTTAGGATTAATTCTGACCCACTGTTGATCACGAGTAACGCCTGCTTTTGCACCTGTTTTTGCCTTTGTCTTTTTTATTAATTTATTGATGATACTTGATTTCCCGACATTTGGCATACCAACAACCATAACTCTTACCGCCCTTGGGAGCAATCCTTTTTTTACAAGTGCAATAATTTTTGGCTGTCCAAGCTCAACAACCTTATTTAAAATTTTTGATAAATCCTTATTATCACCTGCACTTGTAGCTATAACCGAGCAAGAAGTTTTCTCTTTAATTGCCTTTATCCACTTTGAAGTTTGTTCGTTATCAGCCAAGTCAGATTTATTTAAAAGGACTAAACGAGGTTTATCTCTTAACAGTTTTTCTATATCAGGATATGTAGAACTCACAGGTATTCTTGCGTCAAGAACTTCAATAACAACATCAACAATGTTAATTTGTTCTTTTAATTTCTTTTCAGCTTTGGCAATATGCCCGGGATACCAATGAATATGTTCCATAAAAACCTCTTTTAACAAACTAAAAGCCATACTCAGAGTATTAAACAGTGACTATGGCTTTTATGTTTTATATATCCTAATCTATTTTTTTTCGATTTTTTCTCTGATACGAGTTGCTTTACCGGAACGTTCTCTTAAGTAATACAACTTAGCACGTTTAACATCACCACGTCTAACGACAGTGATTTTTTCAACACGTGGAGAATATACAGGGAATACACGTTCAACGCCAACGCCTTGGAAAATCTTTCTGACAGTGATAGTTTTTCCAACACCGCTGCCACGTTTTTTAAGGATAGTTCCTTCAAAAGCCTGTGTTCTTTCTTTGTTTCCTTCAATAATTCTTACAGAAACTCTAACTGTATCTCCGGGGTTTAATTCCGGTAATTCTTTATTTAAATATTCTTTTCCTAAATTTTCTACTATAGGGTTCATGACTACATTCCTTTATTACATAATTATCTGTTATTTTATAATATGCAAAACATATTTTAACTTCAAGCACTTTTTTAAAATTGCAATAAAAAAATAAAAAAAAATTATATTTTTGTTAACAATTGTTAATATTTCAAGCTTATAATTAAAGTTTTTATTTGAATATACCGATATAAAAAACATAAGTTATTGGAGAAAAGACTTAAAATGGGATTAAACATCGGATCGGTAAATTCGAATATTTTTTCAAAATCGGCTATTGATACCGAAGCATTAGCTAAGGTTTCACAACAGATTTTAAATCCGAATAATGAAAAAACTGTTGATGTTTCAACTCTTGATTTATCTAAATTCAACAGAGTTAAACTCGGAACCGATTTGTATGCAGAAAGAACAAACGGCGAAGTAGCTTTAAAAGCAGCAAAAGCAGCTACTGATTTTGACGTAAATCTTTCAAAAACTTTTATGGCAAACTTACAATACTTGAACTCTCAAGCAGCTCAAAGTCTGTTTACATCAAAAGAAATGACAGGTAAAGTTGCTGTTGCGGTTGATAACACAAAAGAAGTTACAGAAGCAAAAGTTGTAATCGCTTCTTCTAAAATAAACGAAACCAACGAAATGAATAAAGATAAAAGAGGTTCTAATCCGTTTGCATTTTACATGCCTGCTCAAACAAAGGAAGAAGCACCTTCTGAAAACATCTTCGTTGAAGAAAATATTTTTGCCTAATATATACTATACATTGTTACTTGTTATTCCGGACGATTTATTAACTAATTCGTCCTTTTTTTTGCGTTTTTATTCACAAATTTCAATATGGAAATTTTCATTAAAATCTTTCTTTGATTGTTTCATTATAACAAATTTTTAATACTTATAAAGGATTTATGAAATTTTTAAAAATGTTTTAATAATAAAAAATATAATAGGGAGAATAGTCATGAAAAAGAACTTATTTTTAAGTGTTGTTTTAATGCTTTTTATCTCAAGCAGTGTATTGGCAGACGGAATGGTTTTTGACCCGACTGTTTATAGTGCTACGCCGGTACAAAAAACTACAGCTAAAACAACAACAAAAACGGTTGAAAAAGTTCCGGATATCGAAATTACAGAGCCAAGCATTACAAAAACTACTTCTACAACATTAAAAACAGAAATCCCGTCTAATAAAACAATGGACGTAAAAATAGAAGAAAATGCAACTGCCGCACAAAGCACAATATCAAACCAAACAAGTAACTTTAATGACGCTTTGTTTAATTTAGATACGGCACAAGTTAATATCAGAAATGAGTTGTTAGAATATAAAGCAAAATATCAAGAAATCGATACTCAATATAAATTGATAAAAGAACAAAGAAAAGTTCTCGGCAAACAAATTAAAGATATCGAACGCAGAATTAAAAGCATAGAAAAATCAAAGAATAATATTAGAAAAACAATGCTATAATATACATAAATAAAACTCTTACTTTAAAGTAAGAGTTTTATTTAATTAAGGATATGTATGTCAAAAAGTATTAAGATTATAACTACAATTTGTTTATATGTTATAGGTGTTTTTGCCTTCTTTTATCCCGTATTTTATATTATCGGGATATTCTCCATACTTTTTGCAGGATACTTATTCTTTAAAAAGAAAACAATTTCTTTTAATTGCCTATTTTGTCTGATTACATTCTTTATATTTGGGATTTTAAATACATCTTTAAGTTTAAAATATGATGATGATTTAGTTCCGTTCATAAATAATAACGATGTAAATATAAAAGCCGAAGTTCTTTCTATTCCGACAAATAATTTATCAGGTAAAACAAAATTTTATGCAAGAGTTTTCTATGCTGCTCACGATAACAATATTAAAGAAGATATAAGTGCAAAAACTCTTGTAACAGTTACTGACGAACAAGATAAAATCAATGAAATAAAAATTGGCGATATATTAACTCTTTCCGGCAGGCTAAAAGCTCCCGAGTACTCTCTTAACCCTTATCAATTCGATTACGCAAGATATCTTCAGTTCAAGAAAACGTTCTCACTTATGTATGTTACGGATAATTGGGAAATAACCTCAAACTCAGCCTCTTTAAAAGGGAAATTGATAAGGAAATTAAATGATACAAGAACAAAAATTCTTGATATTCACAGGCAAAACATAAAATCACCTATGATAGAAGTCCTTGGCGGTATTATTTTCGGGGATGATGCGGTTAATCCTGATGATGATACTAAAGATGCCTTTTTAAAATCAGGGATTTTTCATATTTTAGCAGCTTCCGGAATGAATGTTACTTTAATTTTCGGTATTTGGTTTTTCTTTGCGAAAAAATTACGGTTTAATTATAAATTTTCAATTATTTCGGGAATTTTACTAATTTCTGTCTATACTTGCATGACAGGCTTCGGGCCTCCGATTATTAGAGCATTCTTAATGCTTACGTTAATTCTTATCGGTAAATTAATAGATAGAGCAACCTCAACTATGTCGCTGCTATTTATAGTCGGACTTTTAATGCTTATTTATAACCCGTTATTGGTGTTTGATGTTGGTTTTCAGCTGTCATTTACCGTTACATTTGCATTAATTCTGACTTCTCCGATTTTAAATTTCAATATAAAAAACAAGTTTTTAAATTCTGTAATCGGTGCTTGTATGATTCCTTTAATAGCACAAATATTCGCTGCACCGTTGCAAATGTTTTACTTTAACACTTTCTCTTTATACTCGGTAATTACAAATATTGCAATAGTTCCGGTTTTAAGTATAGTGTCTTTTATAGGATTTATCAGTTCTATTTTGGCATTGATACCGATAATTTCACATAAAATATGTTTAGTTGCGGATTTTGTACTTAATCCGTTCCTCATTTACATTGTAAAAACAGCTAATTTCTTTTCTAATCTGCCTTATTCAATTGTTTACTTAAAGAAACCAACTGTTATTCAACTTGTTTTATATTTTTCAATAATAATTTTAATTGTTTTGTTTATAAGGTTTAAAGTAAAAAGCAAAAAATACTATATTACGTTAGCAAGTATTATAGTACTTTTTGGCATAACTTTTATTCCGCCGCTTAATCATAACAGTGAAATTACATTTTTTGCAGTCGGCAATGCAGACGCAATAATGATAAAATCTCCACAAAATAAATATTATATTCTTGATACGGGAAAACTTCCTTATATG
>CAVEOW010000013.1:0-11966 GCA_963617295.1 bacterium
TAGACAAAAATGTAGAAGAATAATCGCAAGTAAAATTATTATAGAACCGATTGAAAAGTTTAAGATGTTAACTCTTTCATGGAAAAGCAAGATTGAGAAAAGAACCCCTAAAGGAATTTTTAAGTTGTTCATTACTGCAAGAGTTGAATATTTCACACTTGCACTTCCTTTATTCCAGAGCCAAAATCCTATGCCGGTCGGAATAACCGCCAAATATAAGATTGATAAAATTTGAGCTAATGAAACTTTTATTGATAAAAGATTAATGTTCATTAAAGCAAATGGCATAACAAAGATAACTGCACCTAAATATGCACTTGCCATAAGTTTTAAATCATCTTTACCCAAGTATTTTTTCCAAAGAACCTGCCCAAGAGCAAATGCACAGTTTGAACTTTCCATTAAAAGAACACCTTTTACAATCATATTGAAAGAGATATTATGCCAAACAACAATAATTGCACCAATTACAGACATCAAAATACATGCTATATAAATCGGTTTAAATTTTTCTCCGAGAAACATTGACCAAATTGCAACGAATACAGGGGTTGAGGTTGTTAATAATGCAGCTTCATTTCCTTGTAAGTATCTAAACGCTTTAATAAAACATAAATACATAACCCCAAATTGAATTATCCCGATAATAAAGGCTATAAACTGTTTTTTAAAATTAAATTTTTTCAAAAACGGTATAAAAATTAATGTTGCAATTAAAAGTCTGACAAATACAACAAATTCGCTCGGTAAAGATACAAGTTGACTTCTAATCAACCCGAATGATAAAGAAAATAAAACTGTTGCAACTATCAAATAAATCATAACTTTAATTTACAATTAACAAACAGAATTGCAAACACTTTGCATTGAATTTGAGATTTTTATACTATTGAAGAAATGTATCTGTCAAAAGGCAGATTTCTATGACATTTATTGAACAATATCCAACAGACATTCTAAAATTAATTTATAGTTTTGCAACCATAGCAAAACGAACAATGAATATTATGCAATACAACAGCAAGTGAGCATCTTCTTATGCGAACTTTGGTATTGCATTACAATTTAATTGAGTTTTGAATGTAATCATTTTAACAATTTTAAAATATTAACTATTTTACAAAATCTCTTAATAATGCTACAATGTCTAAAAGACGATAAGGAGAACAAAAATGAAGAATAAATTTACCCCCCCCCTACGGACTAAAGGCTTTTACTCTTAGTGAGGTACTGATTACTCTCGTTATTATTGGTGTAGTTGCGGCAATCACTCTTCCTAATATTATTCAAGGTTCTCAAGATAAAGAATTTCACTCTGCATTAAAGAAAAATATCTCTGTAATTGAAAATGCTTTTAATTTAGCACAAATTGATGAGGGTTTGATGGGTGATAATACGGTAATATTTGTCCCATCAGGAGCTTGGGACAGTCATTACAAAACAGCTAAACGGCTTGCTAATTACCTTAATACAATAAAAGTTTGTAAAAGTAAGGATGATGACGGGTGTAGTGATGTATATTATAATGTGAAGTTTAGCTCTAAACAATTTCACAAAGGTTATACCGGTTTTAACTTTGCAAGAATTGTCCTTGCTGACGGTACCATTTATGATGTGGAACAAAAAGACAGGTGTGACGGATATTATACCTCCTGTGTTACGGATCAGTACGGAAATTGTAAAAAAGATGAAAACGGAAATAATATTCCGACTACAATACATCAACCCGAATGCGGATACATAAGAATTGATGTAAACGGAACAAAAGGACCAAATAAATTCGGAAAAGATATATTTTGGTTAAATATATATAAAGATAACATAGGATTAAATCTTGGCTACCCGTTTGGAGGAACTGTGAGCAAGGATATTATTACCGGGAAAATATAATTAAGTTTCGATAATAAAATTTGCTTGATTATCGCTTATGTTTCATTTATAAATAAGTCATGAACAATAAATCATGGTAGGTAATCTAGAAGGAGTTCAAAAACTATGGTAAATGTTGCAATTAACGGATTCGGAAGAATCGGAAGAAACACTTTAAGAGCAGCTATCAGAGAAGGTATCTTTGATAAAATAAATTATGTTGCTATAAATGACCCGGGTTTAAAACCGGCAGATGCAGCTCGTATCTTCAAATATGACTCGGTTATGGGTAAATTTGACGGCGAAGTTGAAGCTTATGATGAAGGTATTATTGTAAACGGTAAGAAAATTAAATTTTTCGCTGAAAAAGATCCGGCTCAATTACCTTGGAAAGATTTAGGTGTAGAAGTTGTTGTTGAATCAACAGGTTTCTTTACAGATGCTACAAAAGCTCATGCTCACATTGACGCAGGCGCTAAAAAAGTTATTATTTCAGCTCCTGCTACAAACGAAGATATTACAATCGTTTTAGGCGTTAACGATCAAATGTATGATCCTGCTAAACACAATGTAATTTCTATGGCTTCTTGTACAACAAACTGCTTAGCTCCTGTAGCTAAAGTTATTAAAGAAAACTTCGGTATTGTTAAAGGCTTGATGACAACAGTTCACTCATACACAGGCGACCAAAGAATTTTAGATGCAGGTCACAAAGATCCTCGTCGTGCCAGAGCAGGTGCTTTAAACATTGTTCCTACAAAAACAGGTGCTGCTAAAGCTGTTGCTCTTGTAATTCCTGAATTAAAAGGAAAATTAGACGGTTTCGCTATGAGAGTTCCTACTCCGGATGTATCTTTAGTTGACGTTGTATTCGAAACAGAAAAGAACGTTACTGTTGAAGAAGTAAACGCTGCGTTAAAAGCAGGTGCTGACAACCACGTATTATGCTATACGGAAGAACCGCTTGTATCTTCCGACTACATCGGAACAGCTCAATCATCAACTGTTGATGCTTTATTAACAAGAGTTATGGGCGACAACATGGTTAAGATTATTTCTTGGTATGATAACGAAATGGGTTATTCAACAAGATTAGCTGAAACAACATTAATGGTTGCTTCTAAACTATAATCTTTAACTTAAAATTAAAAAAGGGAGAAATCGAAAGGTTTCTCCCTTTAAAATTTGCAAATACTATAAAAAACTTAACAAAAATTTTAGTATAAATTTCATAATAGTAAAGAATGAGCGGGTAAATATTTTTCTGTATATAATTGAATTTTGGGCGTATTGAAGAGTTTAATTACATGTTAAATTAAGAGTTCTCATATAAAATTTTTATTCGAATTATGATAAGAAGTGTATAAAACACAATAATTTTCTTTAAAAAATTTTATGGTTGAGCTACAATGTTAAAGCTAATGTAGTGAGGAAGTATATAGTGGGTTTAACATTTCAAGAATTAATATTAAATTTATCGAAATTTTGGTCTGACTATGGCTGCATAATACAACAGCCTTATGATATTGAAAAAGGTGCAAGTACAATGAATCCTGCAACTTTTCTTCGTTCACTCGGACCTGAACCGTGGAATACAGCAATGGTTGAACCATGCCGCAGACCTACGGATGCAAGATATGGCGAAAATCCTAACAGATTAGGACATTATTTCCAATATCAAGTTATTTTAAAACCTTCGCCAAAAAACTCTCAAGAATTGTATTTAAAGAGTTTAGAGGCAATGGGTATTGATTTATCTGAACATGACGTTCGTTTTGTTGAAGATAACTGGGAATCACCGACTTTAGGTGCTGCAGGTGTAGGCTGGGAAGTTTGGCTTGACGGTATGGAAATTACTCAATTTACATACTTCCAACAAGTAGGCGGTCTTGAAATCAGACCTGTCGCTTTAGAAATCACATACGGTCTTGAAAGAATCGCAATGTATCTTCAAAATGTTGATTCTGTTTATGATGTTATGTGGAACAAAGAATTAAAATACGGAGAAATCTATCTCCAAAATGAAATAGAACAATCTAAATATAATTTTGAATATTCGGGTGCTGAGAGATTATTCAAAATGTTTGATTTATTCCAAGCAGAAGTTGAGTCATGTGTAGAGGCAAAAATTGTACTTCCTGCTTATGATTATGTGCTTAAATGCTCTCATACATTCAATTTATTGGACGCAAGAGGTGTTATAAGCCGTGACGAAAGAATAAATTATATAAACAGAGTAAGAAGAATGGCTGCTATGGTTGCCGAGTTATACGTTGAACAACGTGAAGCTATGGGCTTCCCTCTATTGAAAAAGCAGCATAGTGTAGTATAGAAAAGGAATTTAAGATGCACTTAAAAAACTTATTAGGAACATTCGTATCTAATTTACTCAGAAGAAAAAATCCGGATGAGTTTTTAGAACAATCAGCAGCAGGTGGGTTGAAAAAAACCTTGAATGCGTTCGATTTAATTATTTTAGGGATAAGTGCAATTATCGGTGCCGGAATATTTGTTATGATTGGTTCTGCTGTAGTAGGTACTCCCGAAAGAGTAGGTGCCGGACCGGCGTTGGTTATTTCAATAGCTTTAGTTGCTATAGCATGTATATTTCCTGCATTATGTTATGCGGAATTTGCATCAATGATACCTGTTTCAGGTAGTGCTTATATTTATACTTTCTCAACAATGGGTGAGTTCCCTGCTTGGATGATGGGCTGGGTTTTAATGCTTGAATATGCTATCGGTACAATCGCCGTAGCTGCGAGTTGGACAGGTTATTTGTTGAAACTTCTTGAAGGTTTCTCATTTATTCCTGAAGGACTAAGAAATCCGCCGGCATGGTTGATAAATGATTATCAATCTTTAATGACCGCACATCCTGACGCAACAGTACCGCATTTGTTGGGTATCCCTATTTGCGTAAATTTACCTGCAATGTTCATTATATTGGTTATTGCATCAGTATTATTTAAAGGAATTCAAGAATCAGCAAACTTTGCAAAAATTATGGTTTATGTAAAAGTTGCAATTATATTGTTATTTGTATTAGTTGGTGCTTTTTACATTACACCTTCAAATATCACAAGTAACTTCTGCCCGAACGGTATCAACGGTATTTTGATGGGTGCGTTTGCAATCTTCTATGCTTATATCGGATTTGATGCTATTTCGACCGCTGCAGAAGAAACAAAGAATCCTCAAAAGAACTTGCCAATCGGGTTAATCGGTTCACTTATTATTTGTTCTGTTATGTATTGTTTAGTTACAATCGTTTTAACAGGTATGGTACCGATGGATCAAATCGACCTTAAAGCTCCGATTGCAGCTGCTATGAATGTTATTCAACAAGGTTGGGTTGCAAGATCATCAACAGGTATTATCGCAATTGGTGCGTTAGCAGGTTTAACATCTGTTCTTCTTGTATTAATGTTTGGTACAACAAGAATTTTATATGCTATGGCTCGTGACGGTTTCTTACCTCCGGTAATGAAGAAAGTTCACCCTAAATTCCAAACACCTTGGGTTATTACAGTACTTTCTACAATACTGATTTTAATCGGAACTTTATTTATTAATATGCAAGTTGCTGCCGAATTAGCAATCTTCGGTACATTTACTTCATTTGTAATTGTATGTGCAGGTATATTAATTTTAAGACATACCGAACCTGACAGAGAAAGACCTTTTAAAGTTCCTTTCTGCCCGTGGTTCCCGATTATCGGTATTGTATTCTGCTCAGGCTTAATGTTTGTAGCTTTAAAAGAAGTTAAAACATCTGCCGTATTATTCCCGTTATGGCTTGTAATCGGTGTTGTAATTTACTTCTTATACGGATATCAAAGCAATAGAAAACAAGTTGCTTTAAAATTACAACAAGTTGAAGCTGAACAACCGAAAGAAGAAAAAGTCGAACAATAACGAATAGTTCAAGATAATTTAAAAGCTCCCGATTGGGAGCTTTTTTAGTGCAAAATTTTTATTTATATTAACTAATACAATTTTGAGATAATCGGTTGATGATATTCAACATTGTTGATTGAATGGATATCTGTTATAACAGATGGCGGAATAATATGCCATTTGTATGTTGCAAATTGCATTTTGCGGAAGAATTTCTTTATCCATTCTTCTTTTTGTTCTTTGTCAAATGTATGAGTTTTTTCATAATAAAATTTGTGTTTAAGCAGCTTGTTGAAACCAAAGCCGTTGTTTTCAATTTGCCAAACTATTTCATCCAAAAATTCGTATGGCATGTTGTCTTCTTCCGCATAAACGGTTTTTCCTGTTTTGGGGTTGATTTTTAGTTCAGCTCCGGGGGGTTTTTCCAAAATAGTTTGCGGAATAGCATTTTTAACTTCCCTTGTTCTATTCAAAAAATCACCAAGTGCAAAAAGTTTTGTTTTTGTAACATCAGCTATAGGTGCAAATCCGCCTGACATATCGCCATTTACTGTTGCATAACCTATGTATGCCTCAGATTTATCACTTGTTGCTATCGGTAACATTTGCTTAAATTCATTTGAAACACTCCACAATATTGTGGCTCTTGTTCTTGCCTGTAGGTTCTCAATTGTGGTTGATGTTGTGTATTTATCAGTGTTAATAACTTTAAATGTGTCATTTAAAGTTATTTTCATTTGTTCTATGCTATCAGCCAGCGGAATTTCAAGGAAATTAATTCCTAAATTTTTTGCAAGCATTTCAGCGTCGCTTTTGCTTTCTTTTGAAGTAATTTTGCTTGGCATTGAAATTCCCCAAACATTTTCTTTTCCTAAAGCATCAGCTAATAATACTGCACTTATTGTTGAGTCAAGCCCGCCCGACAAGCCTAAAACTGCCTTTTTAAAACCGTTTTTTCTAAAATATTCTTTAATAGCGTATAGAATACTTTTGTATGTTCTATCTAAATCGCATTCATAATTAAGGCTAAAAGATTTTACATCAATTTTCTTTTCCATGCCTAACGGCATATTTTTTACTTCACCCGAATAATTTTCACATACTGCAAAATCTTCTTCAAAGGAATTTGCTCTTAATGTAATTTTTCCGCTTGAGTTATAAACTCTGGATGTTCCGTCAAAAACTAAATTATCGGCATAACTTGCCTGATTAACATAGATGTAATTAACTTTGTATTTTTTTGCAATTGAAGAAAAAAGAGCATTTTTCAAATGTTCTTTGCCTGCTCTGGTGGGAGAACAAGAACAATTGATAATGGTATCAGGTTTTTTCTTCATTAATTCTTCAATCGGGTCAATTTCGTAAACACATTTCTTCCCGAAAAATGTCTTATCGTTAAAACTGTCTTCGCATATTATAATTCCGAACTTTTCACCGTTAAGCTCCAATAGTTCAGAGGTTTCTTTTGCAGGTTCAAAATATCTGTATTCATTGAATTCACAATAATTAGGAATTAACGTTTTTCTTATTATATTAATTATTTTTCCGTTTTGAAGAACTGCAACAGAGTTGTAAAAAGGTTTTTGATGGGAATACTCAGTTGGTTCGGCAAAACCTATTAAAGCAGTTATATTTTTTGTGTATTTAGCTGATCTGTTTAACTCATCAATTTGTCTTTCTATTATGGACGGATGACGAACAAAAATGTCGCCAAACGGGTATCCCATAAGACAAAGTTCCGGAAATATAACTAAATCTGCGTTTATATCTTGTGCCTTTTTAATATTCTCTTTAATCTTGGCACTGTTATATTCTATATCGCCTGCAATTGTATTAATTTGTGCTAAAACTATTTTATTCATATTTTTATTATCTGACATGAAAAAAAATAGTCAAAGCTGTACATATTGAATGATAGATTTCTCTTGCTAAAATTTTGCATTTTTTATTAAAATGGCTGATTTAACAAAAAATGCAGCTTGTATAACAAACTATGCACTCAAAATTTAACAAAATTGTAAATATTTATGTGCAATTTTTGTTAAAATTAAAAATTTACTATTGTTTTTTCTCAAAATAAATGTATAATAAAATCTTGTTAGTCGGAATATTAAAACGAAAGGTTAAGTATGACTGAGAGGAAAAACTACACAGAAGCCGATATTAAGGCGATTATCAAAGAAAAAAAGGTCGAATTTTTAAAATTGCAATTTTGTGATATTAACGGACAAATTAAAAACTTATGTTTACCTGTTTCACAATTGGATAAAGTGTTAAATAATGAAGTTATGTTAGACGGTTCTTCTATTAAAGGTTTTAGAAGTATTGAAACTTCTGATATGAACTTCTATCCTGACTTATCTACATTTGCAATTCTTCCGACAAATACAAATGCAGTTCATGCCAGATTAATATGTGATATCTATAACACTGACGGGACTCCGTTTGAGGGGTGTCCTCGTGTGAATTTAAAAAGAGTTATTGAAAAAGCCAAAAAAATGGGCTTAGAAATGAACGTTGGTCCTGAAGCGGAATTTTTCTTATTTAAACGTGACACAAACGGTCAACTTACAATGGATACTCACGATAACGCTCATTATTATGATGCAGCTCCGGATGATATGGGTGAATATATCAGAACTCAAATTATTCGTTCAATCAGCGAGTTAGGTTTTGATGTTGAAGCAAGCCACCACGAAGTTGCAAAAGGTCAGCACGAAATTGATTTTAAATATGCTGACGCTCTTACAAGTGCTGATAATATCATAACTTTCAGATACATAGTAAAAACAATTGCACGTGCAAACGGCCAACACGCAACCTTTATGCCAAAGCCGATTTACGGAATTAACGGTTCAGGTCTGCACTGCAACTTGTCTTTGTTCAAAAACGGCAAAAATACTTTCTATGATCCGAAACGTGCTCACCAATTATCAGAAATTGCTTTATATTCAATCGGCGGCTTATTAGACCATGTAAGAAGTTTTACCGCTATTACAAACCCGACAGTAAACAGTTATAAAAGATTGGTTCCCGGGTATGAGGCTCCTGTATATTTAGCTTGGTCATTGGCAAACCGTTCTGCATTAATAAGAATT
Organism: bacterium; assembly: GCA_963617295.1. GTDB lineage: Bacteria > Cyanobacteriota > Vampirovibrionia > Gastranaerophilales > Gastranaerophilaceae > Avigastranaerophilus. The sequence goes on from CAVEOW010000013.1 coordinate 8,868, forward strand.
CCAATGAAGAGAGGCAATGCAACAAGAGCAGAACTTCGTTCACCTGACCCGTCTTGTAACCCGTATTTAGCATTTGCGGTTATTTTGGAATCTATCTTAGACGGTATTCAAAAGAAAACAAAACCGCCGTTAGATATCGATAAGAACATTTTCAAAATGGACGATAGAGAACGTAAACGTTCTAAAATCGAAACCTTACCGGGCAGCTTATATGAAGCATTAATGTTAATGAAAAAGAGTGCTATTGTAAAATCTGCTTTAGGTGAACACATCTTTAAAGAGTTCTTACAATCCAAGTTAATGGAATGGGATGGCTACAGAACTTCCGTAACACCTTATGAACTTGATATGTACTTGGAAAGATACTAAATTTCAAACAAAAAGGAGAATTTAAAAATTCTCCTTTTTGTTACTTTCTTCCATTTTTCTTTATTTTTTATTAAAATGATAAATATTAAATAATAAAAAAGGGGAAGTTAGTGAAAATGGAAAAAGAAATAGAAATAAGCGTTATTATTCCATGTTTGAATGAATCTGCAACGATTGGATTATGTGTTAAAAATATAAAAACAATTTTGTCTGAAAATAACATAAACGGAGAAATAATAGTATCTGATAACGGCTCAACCGATGAGTCTGTTAATCTTGCGAGAAGTGCAGGGGCGAGAGTTGTTTCAACCCTAGATAAGGGGTATGGAAATGCTTTACAATATGGTTTTCATAGTGCAAACGGTAGATATCTTTTTATGGCGGATGCTGATAATACTTATGATTTTAATCAAATTCCCGAGTTTTTAAATAAAATAAAAAATGAAAATTGTGATATGGTAATTGGTTCAAGATTTAAAGGGAAAATAGAACCGGGAGCAATGCCGTTCATAAACAGGTATATAGGCAATCCTGCATTAACTTTGTTTTTTAATATTTTATTTAGGGCTAATATATCAGATACTCAATCAGGAATAAGAATTTTTAAAAGAGAATGTTTTAACAACATAAAATGGAAGTCCTCAGGCATGGAGTTTGCTACGGAATTGCTTATTGCGTTTATTCAGAATAATTATAAAATAGCTGAAATTCCAACAACATTAAGACCTAACCCGAAAAATAGAAAACCTCATTTACGACCTTTTTCTGACGGAATGAGAATAGTATTTTTTATGTTGAAAACATTCAAAAAAAGAAAGTAGTTGTTTCTCGTACAAATTAACAAAAAAGATTAACTGATATCTATATATAAAGAGTTATTTTAAGAGGTTTTATATGAATAAAAAATATGTAAAAGATATTATTATTTTTTTTAGTATTTGGATTACATTTATAATTGTATATATACTTCGTCCGATTATGCCGGATTGGGATTGGTATAATTATCGAGCTTATAATTGTTGGTCTTTTTTAAATGGAAGATTACCCATTGACTTCTTTGCCGCAAATTTACGAACCTGTATAAGTCCTCTTATAAATTTTCCGGAATATTTTCTGATGCTAAAAGTTAAAAATTTTTATTTAGCAACAATCTTAGGAACTATTAATATATCTATACCTATGTTTTTCATATATAAGATAATAGATTTTTCATTTGCTAAACAAGGTAATTTATTCAGAATTATTTTATTTTTCTTCTCATTTATTTATATAATTAATTCTCCTATATTTCTAAAAGTGTCAATGATAGGAGCTGCAAATGATATAATAATTGCAATGTTATGTTTAGCAGGATTATATTTTTTAATGAAAAATCTTTTTATAATTCCTGATAAAAAAAGAAATTTTTTCATTTTTATTTGCGGTTGTTTATTCGGAGCTGCAGTGGGATTGAAATATACTGCTATTTCATCATTCATTACAGTTTGTTTAATTTTTATTATATTTAGAAAAAGAATTTTTCGACCTTATTATACTTTAATGTTGTTTTTGTCGGGTGGTTTTATTTCATTCTTTATCACAGGTGGAATATGGATGATTTATTGTTATAGCGTATATCATAACCCGGTATTTCCATATTTTAACGATATTTTTCATTCTAAATATGCAGATTTTGTCAGCGTTCATAATTCAGATTATGAACATATACGACCCAAAAACCTTTTTGAATACATTTTTTATTCTTTTTTAAAATATAAAAATACAAATCAAGTATTTGGTTTTGATAATAATGCGTATGATTTAAGATGGGGAATTTGTTATATTTGTGTGATTTTACTTTCTATATATTGTTTAATTAGCAAATATTTAAAAAAGAGAGAATCCCAAGAATATTTTCCCAATTTAATTAGTAATAATAATTTTTATTTGTTATTATGTTTCATTACTTTTTCATACTTAATAAATACAGCTGTATTTGGAACATACAGGTATATAATGGCACCTTATTGTTTATTTGGAATAATAGTTTATCTTTTTGCAGAAGCCCTATTTTATAATATTAAATTTAAAAAGTTTATTATATTTTGTTTTTGCGTATTAATTACTTCTTTTGTTTACATAAAAAGTGAAAACGGATGTATGGATATAGTATTTAATTATAGTGGAACTAAAACAAAGAAAGAAGTTTTAAGTAGTCCTGTCTTTAAAAATAAAGATTTAGGGTTTAAGGATGGTTCAAAAGTTTTAATTTTGAATAATGGAGCTAGTATTGCCGCTGTCGGTCAAAATAAAAATGCTCAATATATCGGCTTTTCATTGGATAGAGAAAACTATAATATATTAGAAAAATATAAAGAATTTTACTTATTGGGTGCTTATTTTGTTCCAAATGACTATATTGCAAGATTAAATAAAGAAATTATTTTAAGTAATGATTTTGTTCATATATTATATAGTGAAGCTGTAGACCTAAATCTTGTCTTGAGGATATTGGAAAAGTATAATAAGGAGAGAGCGATTCCTCGAGAGATGTCAAATTGTATTCCGGCTGATATTGCATATTATGGTATTTCATCTGATTATATGAGTATAGTAAAATGCGATTTTAACTAATTTTTATTATAATGTTGAAAAAAATAAATGTTTATATTAAAGTGGTTATACAAATGGCGGATATCGTCAAGTGGTTAAGACCTCGGATTGTGGTTCCGATATGCATGGGTTCGAATC
>CAVEOW010000014.1:0-5622 GCA_963617295.1 bacterium
GTACACTGTGATGCTCAATCATATTATGCAAGCGAATTTTGTTTGAATGAAAATGCAGATATAGACTTAAATACACTTTACATCTTTATTTCTCAATCGGGGGAAACTTCTGATACAAATAAATCTCTTGATATTGTAAAAGTAAAATCAAATAAAACCTTGGCTATTACCAATGCTAAAAATTCAACATTATACAATAATGCAAAGTATAAATTGTTAATTCATGCAGGAACAGAAAAATCTATTGCTTCAACTAAAACAATGTGTGCACAAATTTTCTGCCTCTATTTGATTGCTGTAAAAATCATGCAAACAAAAGACATGCCTGCAAATTCCCTGATTGAAGAATTATATGCAATTCCAAAAACTATAGATAAAGTATTTACAATCGAAGATAAAATTAAAGTATTTTCCAAAAAATTAATTCAATATGATAATGCCGCAGTACTTGCCTCGGGAGTCTTTTATCCTATGGCAAAAGAGGGGGCATTAAAAATTAAAGAAACATCATACATAAATACAACTGCTTACCCGACAGGGGAATTTTTACATGGTCATATTGCTATCCTGAATAAAAAATGTGCGGTTATTTCAATTGTAAATAATAATAATGTTGATTTTACGATTAATGTTTTAAAGAAGATAAAAGAAAACTATACAACCGATAGTTTGATTATCTCTGCATTTCAGTTGACAGCAAAAGATGATGATAACATTATCTGCGTAAATACTTATAGAGATGTCGAATTTCTTTTTGCAACACTTGTTGTTCTTCAATTATTGGCATTCCATTCGGCACAACTCTTAAAAAGAAACGTAGATAAGCCAAACGGATTAACTAAAGTAGTTAAGTAATTTTTTATTAAATTTTGTTAAAATTTGATTAAAAATCGGAAATAAAATTTATTTACGATTTTTAAGTATGCGGAGATTTCTCATGATTTTAGGTATAAACAATTTCAATATATTAAAGCCAAACAGAAAAACAGTGCAAACAAACCGTCTTTCTTATGCACAACAAGTTAATTTAAGTAATCCGATTAAGGATACTGTTCAAATAAGTTTTGCAGGGAGTATTACGAGAGCAGATTCATGCAGTCCCAGACTAAATGTTTGTCGGGATGTTGCAACTTATGCTGAACCAGCAAAATTTTATCTTGACTATGTTTTAGGTAAATATTTATCACCAATAATGCAACACGAAAATAATGAAAATAATAAAAAATTTCCGGTATTTAAAATTGATTCCAGAATAAAGAAACCTCACAGTATAAGAGAAAAAGTTTGCTCTAAATATGAAGATCATTCAAATCAAAATACGGATAAATTTACTCAGGCAGTTTTTGATGCACTAGAAAAAAATTTTAGACGGAGCACAAATTGTAGTGAAAAAGATGTAAAAACAATTATAAAAAATGTTATTAAATATTCAGGTACGCCAGAAATCATGTCTGCATATCATGATGTTTCCTACTATTTTAATACTATAATAGACTACTTGGAAAACGGATATTATGATTTCAGTTCTGTAGATGAGAAGCACAAGAATGCTATATTCCAGGGCATAATAGAGGCATTGGAAGATTCGGCACCTGCAAATATTGAAGAAGAAAAGAATCTTATTAATCCAAACAATTTTGACGGCATAAAATATTATGCACGAGATATTGTCGGGGCTAGAATTATAATGCAAGAAAATTCGCAAGAATATACCTCAAAAGTAATTAATGCTTTAAAACAAGCTGTTGATGATGGAAAACTGAAAATTACATCAATTGAAAATAATATTCCTGATGAGAAAAAACTACCAATGGGTAAAACAGTTGCAGATTATGCTTATGCCTCAGAACAGCAACTCAGAACGCTTGCAAATTTATCGAATGCAGAATTAATTACGAAAAAATCAAAATCGGGATATCTTGCTATACACATAAATATTGATTTAGATATGCCGGTTTTAAACAAATATAATGCAAGATACGGCGGATATGGAGGAGAAATTCAAATTCTGGGAAAAGACGTTGAGCAATTAAAACATATTGAAGATTTATGTTATAAACTAAAGGCAGGTAAAAAAGTATCTCATCCCGCATTTAACCAATTTAGAGATCATTTTCTTAAATACTATAAAGATGATGATCAGCTAAGGCAGGCATTTGATGATTATACTTATGCTGCATATCTTAGACAACGTGAAATACTCCCCGGTACATACAAAAAAGGTTTTTTAAGTATTAAAAAAGCAAAAATTGATAATGTTCCTCCTGAATTAGATTTCAATATATTAAGTGCGAAAAAATCTAATTGCGACCGTGACCTCAAAGTTGCATTATCACTTGAACAACAAAATAGTAATCCTGCTAATATAGTATATCAGAAGAGGCTAAATGCAGATATTAGAGAAGATATAAATAAAATTGCATTTAAAGTAAAAAATGACGATTAATATCCTGATAACAATCTTTTCATTAAACTTGTCAAAACAGGTATTGTAAATATTCTTCCGTAGCATATTCCTAAAATCAAGTATGCAAACAATAGGAATATAATCATTTCAATTAACGAGAATGAAAAACCGATTATGAATATTATTTTTTTTACGAATAAGAAATTTAAAATTTCTGCGATAATGTTCAAAATAGGAATATTTACAAACATTTGTATTAATAAATCCGAAGCTAATTTTATTATTGAGAGAAAAATACTTATAATCATTGATTGAGCAATGTTATACATAAGAAAAAATCTGATTTTTTGCTTTTTTAAAGTTGCAACAATAATCCAAACCAGCCCGACTATTCCCATTGTAATATATGATAATATTGAAACCGATTTTTCAAACAGGTTGACATTATTTTGTTGTGATGACATTATTCTTCTTCCGTTTCAGCTTTGTGTTTAATAAATTCGTTAATCAATTCAATATAAATAAGTTTCAATTCATCATTGTTTACATCAATGTCAATTGCCTGCTTATAATAAGAAATTGCAGAACGTAAATCTTTCAGCATTACGTAAGTATTTCCAAGAAGCGTAAACACATTGGAATCAGCAGGTTCAAGTTCAATTACTTTTTTGTATAATTCAACTGCCAATTCATATTTTTGTTCGGAGAAATACAAATTTCCAAGCAATATATAAGCATTTGTAATTTCATGGTTAATAGAAATTGCATATTCATACAGCTCAATTGCTTTATTAATATTACCTTGTTCATACATTGAAATTGCATAGCATAAATATACTTGATAGCTTTTTTCATCAATACTTATTGCTTTTTCAAAATATTTATCCGCAATATCATATTGAGCAGCTGCAGAAAATGCATTCGCACAAGAAAGTACATACTTTATATTTGTTTTATCAAAACTTAAAGCCTTAACAAAGTACGTCGCAGCTAAATCTGCCCTGCCGATTTTCATTAATACAAAAGCAATATTATTGTAGTTTTCAGGCAAATTATTATTTAAACTCAAGGCTTTTTCATAATACCTTAGTGCTTCATCATAGTTTTCTTGATCTTGATACAACATAGCAATTGCAGAATATATTTTGAAGTCAGTTTTATCCATGTTCAAGGCTTTAATATAATTTGCCATCGACTGTTTAAAATCACCGATTTCTGCAAAAGCATTACCAAGATTGAAATATATATTCAGATTTTCAACACCAAGCTCGGTTGCTCTTAAATAGTAATTGATTGCAGTTACATAATCGCCTTTACAAAAGAAAATACTCCCAAGATTAGTTAATGCAATAAAATTAGCAGGTTCAAATGCCAAAATGCTTTCATAAGTATTTATTGCCAAGTCATATTCTCTATTATACAAATAAATACCGGCTAACTTAACATAATTATCCGAATTATTAGGATTTTTAACTATTTCTTTTATTAACTCTTGAGTTAATTTGCTTGTTTCATTATCGTTCATAATACTAATTATAACCGCATATAACAATTCGTGCAAACAAGATAGTACAAATTACGCATTTATTACTTTTGAAAAATATTCAATTGTTTTCAAAAGTCCATCTTTTACACCAACTTTCGGTTCCCAATTCAATTTTTCCTTTGCAAGAGTAATATTTGGTTCTCTTTGAACAGGGTCATCCGCCGGAAGCGGTGCAAACATAATTTCAGAATTAGAATTAGTTAATTCAATTATAAGTTTTGCAAAATTTAAAATAGTATATTCTTGAGGATTTCCTAAGTTAACAGGGCCTATGAATTTTTCATCATTATTCATAAATCTGATTAAGGCATCAACCAAATCTGAAACATAACAAAATGCTCTCGTTTGATTACCCTCTCCATATACCGTAATCGGTTCATTTTTTAGTGCCTGAATAATAAAATTAGAAACAACTCTTCCGTCATTCACTGCCATTCTCGGGCCATAAGTATTAAAAATTCTTGCAATTCTTATATCAACATTATTTTGCCTATGGTAGTCCATCATAAGAGTTTCAGCACAACGCTTTCCTTCATCATAGCAACTTCTTAGTCCGATAGGGTTAACGTTACCCCAATAACTTTCTACTTGGGGATGAATATTAGGATCTCCGTATATTTCGCTTGTACTTGCCTGCAAGATTGTAGCCTTACATCTTTTCGCAAGCCCTAACATGTTTATTATTCCCATAACGGAAGTTTTTGTTGTTTTTATAGGGTTATATTGGTAATGCACCGGAGAAGCAGGACAAGCTAAATTATAAATTTGATCAACTTCCGCCAAATATTCATTAATAACATCATGTCTTACAAGTTCAAAGCGATTATTTCCGATTAAATGTCTTATATTGTTCTTTGAGCCCGTAAAATAGTTATCTAAACAAATTACATCATCTCCATTATTTAAGAGTCTTTCACAAAGGTGTGAACCAATAAATCCTGCACCGCCCGTAACCAATATTCTTTTCATATTATTCCCCATTATTATCCATAAACTGTATATCGTATAAGTTTTTATAGTTTCCGTTTTGTATTTTTAACAATTCCTCATGCGTACCTTGTTCCACAATTTGACCGCTATTTAAAACGATTATTCTATCGGCATTTTTAATTGTTGAAAGTCTGTGAGCTATTATTATAACTGTTTTGTTGTTAATTAAATTATCAAGAGCTTTTTGAACGGTTAATTCAGATTCGTTATCAAGAGAGGAGGTTGCTTCATCAAGCACTATAATTTGAGAATTTCTAATCATGGCTCTAGCGATTGCAATTCTTTGTCTTTGTCCGCCCGAAAGAGTTACTCCTCTTTCTCCTATAACCGTATCAATTCCGTTTGGAAGTAAACTTATAAAATCCTTTAAGTTAGAAGCATTTATAACATTTTCAAGTTCAATTTCAGTTGCATTAGGGTTTGAAATCAAAATATTTTCTTTTATTGTTCCCGTAAACAAAAAGTTATCTTGAAAAACAATAGAAACAAGTTTTCTTAATGATGATAATTTTATATTTTTTATGTTGATGTCATCAATTAATATTGAACCTGATGTTACATCATATAACCTTGGTAAAAGATTAGCCAGAGTAGATTTTCCGCAGCCCGAAGTTCCGACTATTGCAACTGTTTCTCCCTTTTTTACTTCAAGGTTAACAGTTTTAAGCAATTCTTGACC
>CAVEOW010000014.1:5632-11565 GCA_963617295.1 bacterium
TTAATATACTCAAAAGAAACATTATTAAATTTAATTGAATTTTTTAGCTCGGCTAATTCAACAGGATTTTCAATGTCGTTAATCTCGGGGTAATAATCAAACAACTCAAAAATACGCCCCATTGCAACAAAAACATTTTGAACGTTAGTTAATATTTGCCCCATCGTTCTTACAGGCTTATATAACATTAAAAGAGAAGTTATAAAAGCAACAAAAGCACCTTGTGTCATTTTCCCCTCAAATATAAGATGAGTTCCGTAGTAAAGTATAAAAGCAATAATTATTGCCGATATTAAAAACATTAACGGAGAAATCCAAGATACCTTTTTGGCTAAAGAAATCAATATTTTAAAACTGTTTTCAATTTGAGCTCTAAAACTGTCAATTTGCCTGCTTTGTAATTCGTAAGTACTGACAACTTTGTTGCCAATGTAGGTTTCATTCATAGTTGTCATTATTTTCCCGTTTATAACCGCATACTCATTAGAAACATTTTTTATATTTCTTCTTATAAAAAATGCAGGAAGAAAGGCAGTGCATAAACCTATAATTCCAATAAGCGTGAGTTCGAAAGAACTGTAAAACATAACTGCAATTAAAGAAAGCGAGCCGAAAATGCTGACTACAAGAGTTTGAATGTAATCGACAATCCCGTTTGAAGCTATTGCAGGGTCATATAAGTATCTGTTTATAATTATTCCCGAGCTGTTTTCATCAAAAAAAGATGTATCCATATAAACAAGTCTTTTTAATAAATCGTTTTTAATTGAATTTGTAATTTTTATGCTTGTCCATTGAGTAATATAGGAATTAAAAAATCTTAAAATACCTTGAAAAATTGCAAATAAAATTAAGGCAACAGGTATAACTATCGTTAACAGTTCATAACTGTACTCTTTATTCAAAACAGTAATATTTTGTTTATTAAGTACATAATCAAAATACGGCTTCATCGAAAATGAAATAACTCCATCCGTCAAGCCTAAAGGTATCCCAACCGCAAGCCCAAGTATAATAACAGGCAAAAACGGTTTTATATACGGATATATCCTTTTACTCAGCCATAAATAATTAAATGATTTTTCTGCTTTTGTGTCTTTTAGTTTCATATATTCACTCTTTAAAGGATAATTATAACTGATAATTTAAAATAAATGTATTTTTTAACCCTGCTTAATATTTTACGGACAATTTATATAATGTATTGACCAAAACAAAATACATGAATTATCATCAATATATGGCAGATAATTTTGACAGTTTATTAGATAAGGCATTTGACTTTCATAAATCAGGTAAATTTGAAGAAGCTAAAAATATTTATGAAAGTATCCTTAATATTCAGCCTGATAATATTGAGGCATTAAATTTATACGGACAACTATCTGCTTCTATTGGAGATTACGATAAATCAATAGAGTTGTTTAACAGATTATACGAGCTTAAAAATATTGATGACGTAAAAATCCAATTGGCAAAAACTTATATGTTGAAAGGGGATTATACAAACGCAATTAAGTTGTTCAATCAAATTCTTGAAAAAGACATAAAAGTTATTGAGCTGGAAGCAAGTTGCTATACTAAGATTGAAGATTACAATAATGCGGTAAAATTGTATGAAGAAATGGTAAAAAAATCGGATAATCCGATGTTCTCGTTTAATCTGTCCATCTGCTATAAAAATATAAAAATGTATGAGAAATCTTTGCAATTGGCTCTTTCCGTACTTGAGAAAATTCCGGCAGACGTCAATCTGCTATTACATATTTCATCTTTGTATAACATTTTTAATGATAACGAAAATGAGCTTTTTTACTTGCAAAAGGCAGCATTAGTTTCAAATAACAAAATACTGTTAAAAACATGTGCAATGCTTGCCGAAAAATTAAAAAAACTTGATTTAGCACTATTTTTTTATAATAAATTATTGGAAATTAATCCTAATGATTTAGATATACAAATAAAAATTGCTGAAATATACGAAATTAAAAATCCAAATTTAGCTTTAAAATTATTTTATGATTTGAGTAATAAATTCCCGAATAACACAAATATAATTTCAAATTTATGTAATACCCTGCAAATATTAATAAAATATGATGATGCGGCAAGGTATGCAAAAACATTACTCACATTGGATAATTTAACCGCAGAAGATTACCTAATTGCAGGACTTGCCTTTTCAAATGCTAATGACTATAAAAATGCAGAGTTAGCATTAAAGGCTGCTTATGAAATGAACCCAAATTCAGAACTTATTCAGTCAGAATACGCAGAAGTTCTTGAAACAATAGGAAAAGGTGAAAAAGCAATTGAAATAATACAGGATAATTTGACAACTCAAAATGCAAAACAAACTTATTGTGAGCATTTCATAAGAAACCGTGAAGCAGAAAAAGTAAAAGAATTATTCTACGAATTATTACTCCAAAATAATTCTGAAAAGAAAATAAAAGATAGAGCCCAAATTGTATTTAAAAAATTTAATTTAGATGATAAATATGACATTGATATAAATGAATTTCACCAACTCGGCAGTGAAGCACTTGAGAAAGAAATTAAAAAATCAGAATTAATTACTTCTAAACAGTGGAAAAATGAAAGTTTAGAGAAGAAAAAACTGTTAATATTATCCCAAAACGGAATGGGTGATATGATTATGAATTTAAGATATCTTAATTTTCTAAAAAAGTATTCAAAAAATATTACTTTAGCATGCCCGACATCCATAATTGACTTAGTAAAATTCAATTTTCCCGAATTCAATTGTATATTACAAAATGATGATGTTTATAAAATTAATACTGATTATATAACTTCATACTTTAAACTCTTTTATAATTTTGGTTGTGATTTAAAAAATATTCCATACTCTGATAAGTTTTTAAATATAGATAAAAAATTAATAAAGGATAAGTCAAAATTAATTAAGTCTGACAAGAAAAAAATCGGCATATTTTGGCAAGGTAATCCGTTATTATTATTTAATCGATCCTCAAAATTGAGTGACTTTAAACAGTTTATAAATGATAAATCAATTCAATTATATTCATTGCAACCAGAAAATATTGATGGTAATTCGGCTGAAATTCTTGCTCAATCAGACATTATAGACTTAAAACCATATATTAAGACATATTCGGATACCGCTGCAATACTTAAAAACTTAGATTTGTTAATCACAATTGATTCCTCAATTACACATCTTGCAGGGGCATTAGGAATAAAGACGTATCTTATGCTGCCATATAAAGCTGAATGGCGTTGGTTTCATGATACAGAAACTACACCTTGGTATGATAGCATAAGGATATTCAAACAATCAGAAAACTGCAATTGGAATGAAGTTTTAGATAAAATATATAAAGAAGTAAAAAATGAGAAGCAGATATTATAAACTTATACATCAAGCACAAAAGCTGGAAAAAAACGGTAATCTTGAAGAAGCAAAATTAATATATGAAAAAGTTTTTCAAGCCGAACCTGAAAATATAGAAAATACTCTTAATATTGCGTCTATTTACCATAGACTAAATGACAATGTTAACGAGTTAAAATACTTATCTGATGTTGCATTAAGAACAAATAACATTAAACAATTGTTTGCGTGTGCAAATCTTGCCGAAAAAACAGGTAATATAGAACTTGCAATCGGCTACTTAAATAAAATTTTAGAATTTGACAGCGAAAATTTGAATGCAATGACTAAAATTGCAATGTTATACAGAAATATTGATAAAAAACTTGCTTGCGATATGTTTATTGAACTGTTTGAAAATAACAAATCAAATAATGATTTTCTATACATGATTTTACTTTGCTCAACAGAAGTTTTAGACTTCAATTCCTGTATAAAATACGGGCTTGAATATGTTAGCAGAGTAAAAAATGATTATAATGCATATTATATGATTGCGAATGCTTATGAAGAATTATATGACTACACTAATGCCGAGAAATATTCAAAAATTGCTTATGACCTAAATCCTAATAAGGACAATAAACTTCAATATGCAAAAATTTGTGAAAAGAATAATCATGAAGATATAGCATTTGATATTGCAAAAAATATGTTAGATACTAAGTCCGGAAGAAAAATATATAAAGAAATTCTTTTACGAAACAAAAATCACAAAGGTGCAGGACTTTTTTATTTTAACGAAAATACCGAACTGGCAGAAGATAGTGCAACCGAAAATAAAGCAAGAGAAATGTATTATAAACTCAACGTAAAAGACAGGTTTAACATTTCAGAAGACACTTTTGCTCAATTCAGGCTTAACTTGGATGTTGATTTTCATAAAAAAGAAGAAATTTTGCATTCAAAACTTTTAAGAAAAGAAGATTTTACAAATAAAAAAATCCTTATGTATTCTCCAAACGGAATTGGAGATTTATTGATGGGAGTAAGATATGTCAACATAATGCTTGAAAAGACTTCAAATATATCAATGGTTGTCCCAAAATCCGTAATTGAACTTTTAAAATTTAATTATCCGAATTTAAAAATTACTGACATAAAAGAAGATTTTTCAATAGACGAATATGATTACACAGCTACTTTTTTAGGACTACTTTACAATCTTGATGTTGATTTAAGTAATATCCCGTTCTCAAAAGGGTACTTAAATATTTCTGAAGAAAAAGTCAGAGAAAAATCAGAACTTGATTTTATAAAAAATACTGACAAAAAGAAAATCGGTATATTTTGGCAAGGTAACGCAGGAATTTTACAAAACCGCTCTATAAAACCGGAAAAATTACTTCCGATTTTTAACGATAACAGACAAATTTATTCTTTTCAAATTTCTAAAACCGATAATGAGTCTTATGAACTGTTAAAGACATTACCTGTTGTAGATTTACGGCCTAATATAAAAAATTATGCCGATACAGCTGCTTTCTTAAAGAATATGAATGTTTTAATCACTATTGATTCATCAATTGCTCATTTGGCAGGAGCTTTAGGAATAAAAACTTATTTACTGCTTCCATACTACACTGAGTGGCGTTGGTTTTATGATACACAAACAACACCATGGTACGATAGTGTCAGACTTTTTAAACAAACAAAACCAAATGATTGGGATGAAGTAATAACAAGAGTGAACAGGGCAATTACGGATGAATTCGACGTATAAAGAAAAATCGGATAAGGCATTTTCTCTTCATCAAGATGGAAAACTGGAAGAGGCTGAAAAGTTATATAAGGAGCTTTTATCTCAAGCTCCAAACGATATCAACATCTTAAACCTGTATGGAATGCTTTGTATTGCGAAAAAGGATTATAATAAGGCAATAGAACTGCTCTCCGCTGCCGTTGTTCTTAAAAGTAATGCTTATGTAATGACTAATTTAGCTAAAGCATATTTTATGAATAATGAAATAAATAACTCAATAAAAATGTATATTAATGCACTAAACATTTCGCCGTCTGATGATACATTTTATTCGCTGGGTTTGGCTTATAAAAAAGCAAACAGATTGCATGACGCCGAGCAAGCATATAAAAATGCTTTAAAATTAAACCCGTCACACTATAGCTCATTATATAATCTTGCATTAATTTACAAAGATTTAAAAGACAATGATAATTCACTTATTTTTGCAAAGAAAGCTCTCGTGTATAACAGGCATGATGAGGATTTATATACACTTCTGTCAGGACTTTATGAAGCAAAATCCGATTACAAAAATGCAATAACGGCACTTGAAGCTGCAATAAGCATTAATAACCACAATTATGTATATTTTTATAATTTAGGTGTTCTATACTCTAAAGTTAAAAACTATAAGCAGTCGCTGGATAACTACAAGTATGCTCTTCTTTTAAATCCAAACAGCATTGAAACACACATAAACATGGCGACAATTTACAAAGACAATGCTAAAGATTTAGATAAAGCTCTAATGTACCTTGAACACGCATATAA
>CAVEOW010000015.1:0-11325 GCA_963617295.1 bacterium
ATATTACCCTGATGTGTACCCCAAAAATCAGACAAAAAACTCTAATTAGCTTGCTTGGGTTACTATTGTACCTTCCAATGGTCCAGGGTTAATCGGATCATTACAGATTGAAATATTATCTCTACGTAAGATTGAACCTTTTTCTACTTCTTCGACAGTTCCACCGCTAGTTTCAATTTTATCTTTGCCGTGTTCTCCATCAATTTTCCCTATTTTCGATGTATTAGCAACAATTGTATCATTGCCGCAACCACCATGAACATAATTTACAACAGAGTTATTGATATGAATTAAATCTCGACCACGTCCGCCGTAAATTTCATCTAAATTCGAGTTATCAATTTTAATAACGTCATCACCTTTTTTAGAATCCAATTTCGCAACTGTACTTGAACTTACGGTTATATCATCTGCTTTTCTTGTTCCTTTGATATCTGCATTCTGTAATCCCTCGGCTATAACAGCTCCGTTAGCATCTTCATATATTCTGCCGTGATTTTTATCTGTAACTATTTTTACTCCGGTACTTGTTTTATAATAATCCCGACCTGTAATAGCACTTCTAAGTTTATTAAAAATACCCCTATTTGCTTGTACTGATGAAATTTCCATTAATACTAAACTCACCTTTTCCTATAGACTTACATTTATATAAAGTAGTTTTTCAATGGAGAATTTACATATTAAAAATACTATATTAAGAAATATAAAAAATTAACTGATAATACAAAAAGACCGACTCATTACTGAATCGGTCTTTTAAATATTGTTAAAAATTATTATTCAATAATTTTATCTACAACACCGGCACCAACTGTACGTCCGCCTTCTCTGATAGCGAATCTCATACCTTGTTCGATAGCAACAGGAGCGATTAATTCAACGTCCATTACTACGTTATCACCAGGCATTACCATTTCGCCTTCAAATTTGATTGAACCTGTTACGTCAGTTGTTCTGATGTAGAACTGTGGTCTGTAACCGGGGAAGAATGGAGTGTGACGTCCGCCTTCTTCTTTTGTTAAAACGTAAACATTAGCTGTGAATTTTGTGTGTGGGTGAATTGAACCGGGAGCTGCGATAACTTGTCCTCTTTGAACTTCAGTTTTATCAACACCTCTTAATAAAGCACCGATGTTATCACCAGCGATACCTTCGTCAAGAAGTTTTCTGAACATTTCAACACCAGTAACAGTTGTTTTCTTTGTTTCGCCGAAACCAACGATTTCAACTTCTTGTCCAACTTTTACTTTACCTCTTTCAACTCTACCTGTAGCAACCGTACCACGACCTGTGATAGAGAATACGTCTTCAACCGGCATTAAGAACGGTTGATCAACGTCACGTTCAGGAGTAGGAATCCATTCATCAACTGCATCCATAAGTTCCCAAATAGCATCAACCCATTTGTCTTGACCACGGCCAATTGTAGGATTAGCTTGAACTGCTTCTAAAGCTTTTAATGCTGAACCTTTGATGAAAGGTGTATTGTCTCCGTCGAATTCATATTTTGTTAATAATTCTCTAGCTTCCATTTCAACTAATTCTAATAATTCAGGATCAGCGATATCACATTTGTTTAAGAATACAACTAATTTAGGTACACCAACTTGTCTTGCAAGTAAGATGTGTTCTCTTGTTTGAGGCATCGGACCATCTGTAGCTGCAATAACTAAGATAGCTCCATCCATTTGAGCTGCACCTGTGATCATGTTTTTAACATAGTCAGCGTGTCCGGGGCAGTCAACGTGTGCATAGTGTCTTTTATCTGTTTCGTATTCTACGTGAGCTGTAGAGATTGTAATACCTCTTGCTTTTTCTTCAGGAGCTGCGTCGATTTCATCAAACTTTTTAGCTTGAGCTTTACCAACAGCTGCCATACAAGATGTAATTGCTGCAGTTAATGTTGTCTTACCGTGGTCAACGTGTCCTACGGTACCAATATTAACGTGCGGTTTTGTTCTTTCAAACTTTTCGCGTGCCATGAGTTTAAACTCCTTTTCTTAATATTGTATTGTACTTTTATCCTATTTAATACTTAGGTTTGTTTAATTAGCCCTTGATGGGACTTGAACCCATGACCTTTCCCTTACCAAGGGAATGCGCTACCTCTGCGCCACAAGGGCTCACATAGTTCTGAGCCTGTTTCGCACATTCCCTGCGGGAATGCTACCTCTCAGAAAATGATATTTAATCATTTTCTTCGGCAGAGTCTCTGCGCCACAAGGGCTCACATAGTTCTGAGCCTGTTTCGCACATTCCCTGCTGGAATGCTACCTCTCAGAAAATGATATTCAATCATTTCTACAAAAGTATTTTCGTCATCAAGGCTCATCTTTCCGAGTTTTGTTTAGCCGTCTCAGAAAATAATAAATGGGCAGGGGTGGATTCGAACCACCGTAGACTCGCGTCAACAGATTTACAGTCTGTCGCCTTTAGCCACTCGGCCACCTACCCATTTCTTTTTTATTGAATTTTAAATGTTCAATTATTTTAAATAGCCGGTGATAGGAATCGAACCTACAACCTACGGTTTACAAAACCGTTGCTCTACCGTTGAGCTACACCGGCATATCTCTTATGCACTTTTTTATGATATAAAGGACAAAACCGAATGTCAAGAGAAATTTATTATTTTTTTTATTCAAAATTTATTTTTTACTAAAATTATAGACATTTTCGGTTTTTTCATATACTATTTATCAATAGAAAATTGATTACTTTTTTATTTCTTAAAGTGATTTAATATATATATTATTTAATTAGGAGATGTATCATGTCGCATGTTTTAGAAATTACGGATGAAAATTTTGAAAAAGAAGTTCTCAATGATAATCAAGTTACTCTTGTTGATTTTTGGGCTACTTGGTGCGGTCCTTGCAGAAAATTATCTCCCATGCTGGATGAAATTGCTGAAGAATTTGCAGGAAAAGCTAAATTTGTTAAAATAAAAGCTGATGAAAATACTCAAACCGCAACAAAATACTCTGTAAGCGGGGTACCTTGTTTGTTGGTATTTAAAGGAAAAGAAGTAGTTGAAAGAATGGTAAATATCGTTCCAAAATCTACAATAGTATCTAATATTAATAAGCACTTATAATTATGAACAAAGAATATAACAATAATTTTTTATCATACGCAGGAAAAATAGACAGAAAAAACTATGCAATAAACATGTCTATCCTTATTGTATTGGCATGCCTGTTGTTTTACACTGATTTTTCAATAATTTTCAAATATTCGCAAATATCGATGTTGTATGAAATATTTACATTCATACTCGGTTTTGCATACGTAATAATATTTGGTTGCGTATTATCGGTTGTTTACAGGAGAGTTGTCGATATTTCGGAAAATCGTTCTAAAAAATTTAAGGATATAATGACAACTTTATATGCAATATTTTTATGTATTCCTTTTGCGTATTATTTTTTAGAGGGAATTCTTAATATTCCGTTATTAAGCATGATTATTTATTTTGGGTTATATCCTTTGTCTTTGATATTTTGTATTATAATCGGATTTGTGAAACACAAAGAAAGAGTTTAGAGGGTTGAAAATGAGTGATGACAGACTTTTTGCTTCAAATAATGCAATCGGAAGAAAATGGTATTTTATTAATATTATAATTCTCTGCGTAATCACTGCTGTTACACAGGTATTTTTCAGTAATTATATTTTTACAAATGTAAAAAGTGAAGAATATCTTCTAATCGCAGATGTAATAAGGTATTTTGTTTATATTGTTTATCTTATTACATTTTTTTCTTTGATAGACAGAAGACTTTTTGATATAGCAGGCGACAGAAGAAATAACAGATACAAATTTGTTTCCGGACTTTTATCATTTTGTATAGCATTTCAATTCGCAATTTTAGTATTACCGTTTTTTAAAATTGCTGCTTCACTTCCTTTTGAAGCTCTTCAACAAGTTGCAGTTTTTACTGACTTAATATTTCTTATAATTGTTTTTGCAATAGGGTTTATAAGAGGTACAATTTCTAACATGACTTATGAAGAATACAAAAACAAAATAAAATACAATTAAATCACTAAACACTAAGCACTAAGTAATAAATAATTAACCGAAAGAAGAAAAATATGAGAAACATTAATAACGTAGTATTATGCGGATTAGGAAGCATAGGGTGTGTTTGTGCCGTGCCGATTTTTGAAAGTATCGGCGATAAATTTAAAATATTGGTTGATGAGGCAAGACTTAAACGTTATAAAGAAAACCCCACAATATTTAACGGAAAAGAGTATGACTTTAATTATATAACTCCTGATGAAACCGATTTTAAAGCTGATTTAGTTATAATTGCGACAAAGCATGACGGACTCAAAACCGCAATAAAGGAATTAAAGAATTTTGTTACGGAAGATACAATTATAATTTCTTTATTAAACGGTATCGGTTCAGAGGAAGAAATTGCTGAAGTTTATAATCCGAAAAATATTCCGCTTGCATTTTATATTGGCGAATCCGGAATCAGACAAGGCAGAAGTATTACTCAATGCGGTATTTACAATATTGTAATGGGAGTAGGTGAACACACCGATAAAAATATAATGCCTATAATATCAGAATTCTTTGACAGAACAGGTGTTCACTATCAAATTCCAAGTAACATGCTTGAAGAATATTGGAAAAAGTTTATGATTAATGTCGGAATCAATCAAATTTGTGCAACTGAAAAGATTTCTTTAAAAGAAGTAAAAAAAGATGAAAAACTTGTTTTAAAATTAAAGAATTTAATCGGCGAAGTAAAAGAAATTGCAAAGGCAAGAGGAATAGAGAATTATCAAAAAATCAATGATGAAGCTCTTAAATTTTTACTTGTTGATTTAGAGGATGCTCTGCCTTCTATGCTGCAAGATGTCATGGCAAAAAGACCTACGGAAGTTGATATTTTTGCAGGAAAAATTATAGAACTTGGTAAAAAATACAATATTTCTACTCCTGAAAATTTGAATATTTATGAAAAAATTACAAAAATGCAGGATGAATATATACTAAGTAAAGTATAGACATGTTAAATATATATAAACTCGCTTTATTTGCATGTTATAATTAAAATTATGTTTATAATTAAAAGGAATTAAGTATGCCGAAGAATTACATTTACTTTGTTGATGTTACAAATAGAGATGGAGTTCAGACTTCAAGGTTAGGGCTTGCAAAGCTTGAGAAAACCATGATTAACTTAATGTTGGATAATATAGGAATCACACAATCCGAATTTGGATTTCCTACAACAAGACACGAAATAAATTATTTAAACGGCAATTTAGAACTTGTTGACAGAGGTGTTATAACAAAAACAAAACTCTCAGGCTGGATGAGAGCTATTGAACAAGATGTTTTACTGTCTTTTCAAAATGTTCCGAGATTAAAAAATGTTAATTTGTCTGTTTCAACTTCCGATCAGATGATTAAAGGTAAATTTGGCGGAAAAAAAACAAAAGACGATATTTTAAAATCGACAGTAAAAGCAGTTGATACTGCGGTTACTTGCGGAGCTCAATTAATAGGTGTAAATGCAGAAGATGCCTCAAGAAGTGATATTGAGTATTTGATTGAAATTGCAACCGAAGCAAAGAAACATGGAGCAAAACGTTTCAGATATTGTGATACGCTTGGATATGAAGATCCGATTAGTGCTTATGAAAGAATTTCTAAAATTGCACAGGCTACAAAAATGGATATTGAATTACACTATCACAATGACTTGGGTATGGCAGTAGGAAACTCTGTAATGGGCGCAAAAGCAGCCATTGATGCAGGTGTAAATGCTTATATTAATACCGCAATCAACGGTATGGGAGAAAGAGCGGGAAACGCCGACCTTATATCATGCCTTCTTGGAGTTTTAAAATCAAGCGGAATGCACGATAAGTACGAGATTGATCCGAATATAGATTTATCTAAAACTTGGAAATTGGCTAAATATGCTTCTTACGCATTTGACGTGCCGATTCCGATAAATCAACCTGCAACAGGAGATAACGCATTTGCACACGAATCGGGTATTCACGCAGACGGTACTTTAAAAGACAGATTAAACTATGAACTTTATAATTATGAAGAGCTTGGCAGAGGTGAACCTGAAATTGTTGAAACAGGCAGGATGATTACAACAGGTGAGTATGGCGGCATTAAAGGATTCAGAAATGTTTATGAAAAAATGGAAATAGAGTTCCAAGATGAAGATGAAGCAAGAAATATTTTGGAACTTGCTCGTTATGCTAACGTTCACACTCAAAAACCTTTAACACAAAGTGAATTAAAATTTATATATTACTATCCTGATATTGCGGCAAAAATAATGACGGTAACACCTTATTACATGCCGACAGGAAATCTGAAAAAAAGGGTTGATAATAACTTTATTACACACCCTTGCTTATTTGTATAGGAGATATCATGGGACAAACTATCGCAGAAAAAATTCTCTCGGCTCACGCAGGAAAAAAGGTAACTCCGGGTGAATTAATAATTTCAAATATTGATGTAGTAATGGTTCAGGACGGAACAGGACCTCTTGCCGTAAATGAGTTCAAAAAAATGAACAAAACAAAATTGAATAATCCCGAAAGGACAATTTTATTTATAGATCACGCAGCACCAAGTCCGAGAAAAGAATTATCAAATACTCACACTGTATTAAGAGATTTTGCAAAAGAATATGGTGCGGTTTTATCGGAAGTTGGAGATGGAGTTTGTCATCAAAGGCTTGTTGAAAGTTTTGTAAACCCGGGGGAAACACTCTTGGGTGCGGATTCTCATACTTGTACATCGGGTGCGTTAGGTGCTTTTGCAACAGGTGTAGGCTCAACAGATATAGCAGTTGTTATGGCATTAGGAAAAACTTGGCTAAAAGTTCCGCCTACATTTAAAATTGTACTAGAAGGAAGTTTCCCAAAAGGTGTATATGCAAAAGACTTAATTTTACATCTTATCGGGTTAATAGGTGCTGATGGTTCTACTTATAAAGCATTGGAATTTTCAGGGAGTGCCGTAAAAAATCTTTCAATGGCAGATCGATTTACAATTTCAAATATGGCTGTCGAAGCAGGTGCAAAAGTCGGGTTATTTGAAACAGACGATAAAACATACGAATATTTAAAAGGACACGGCAGGGAAGATAAATATAAAGAAATTAAAGCTGACGAAGATGCCGTCTATGAAAGAGTTATAAACATTAACTTAAATGATTTAAAACCGACAATTTCTTGTCCTCATACCGTAGATAATACAAAAACTATCGATGAAATGAATAAAGTAGTTGTAAATCAAGTATATATAGGTACTTGTACAAACGGCAGAATAGAAGATTTAAGAATTGCCGCAGGTATATTAAAAGGTAAAAAAGTTAATAAAGACGTTAGATTGCTTGTTGCTCCTGCATCAAGAAAAGTTTTCTTGGAAGCGTTGCAGGAAGGATTAATTGAAACCTTTGTAGAATCAGGTGCTGCAATCGTAACATCAGGTTGTGGGGCCTGTGTTGGCGTTCATGCCGGTATTTTAGGCGATGGTGAAGTTTGTCTTGCTACTCAAAACAGAAACTTCAGAGGCAGAATGGGAAATACAGAAGGATTTATTTATCTTTCATCACCTGCAACTGCTGCATACAGTGCAATTAAAGGTTATATAGCTGACGTAAGGGAGATTTTATAATGTTATTAAAAGGAAATGCGTTTAAATTCGGTGATGATATATCTACAGACCATATAGCTCCCGGGAGATTATTTCATTTACGTTCAAATCTTCCTGAATTGGCAAAACACGTATTAGAAGATGCAGCTCCTGAATTTGCTTCAAAAATGAAAAAAGGTGATTTTGTAGTAGCAGGAAATAATTTCGGATTGGGTTCATCAAGAGAACACGCTCCTCAAATAATTAAAATTTCAGGAGTAGGGGCTGTTTTGGCAAAAAGTTTTGCAAGAATTTTTTATCGTAATGCGATAAATATCGGTTTGTTACTGATTGAATGCGATACAGATAAAATTGATGCTGGTGATGAGCTTGAAATCGACATAAAAGAGGGTTATGTAAAAGATATTACAAAAAATATAACTCTTCCGATTATGCCGTTACCTGATGTAATGATAAAACTTTTAAATGAAGGCGGTTTAATAGAACACATAAAAAAACACGGTGATTTTGATTTGGTATAGGAGAAAATATGCAGACGGTTACTTTAATTCCGGGGGACGGCATCGGTCCGGAAATAACACAATCAGTTGTTGAAATTTTAGAAAAAGCAGGTGCAAAAATAAAATGGGATATTCAACCTGCAGGTACAGATGTTATTGAAAAAGAGGGTTCGCCGCTTCCTGACAGGGTAATTGATTCAATAAAGAAAAACAAGGTTGCATTGAAAGCTCCTGTTACAACTCCGATAGGGAAAGGTTTTAGAAGCGTAAATGTAGCATTAAGAAAATCTCTTGATTTATATGCTAATTTAAGACCTTGTAAGAATATTGACGGAATAAAAACCCGTTTTGACAGTGTTGATTTAGTAATTGTCAGAGAAAATACAGAAGATTTATATGCCGGCATTGAAAGACAAATAGATGACGATACGGCTGAATCAATAAAAATCATAACAAGAAAAGCCTCAATGAGAATTGCCGAGTTTGCATTTGAATATGCCGTAAAAAACAGCAGAAAATCAGTTACTGCTGTTTCAAAAGCAAATATATGCAAGTTAACTGACGGTTTATTTTTAAACTGTGCAAGAGAAGTTGCTCAAAAATATCCGCAAATTGAATATAAAGAAATTTTAGTTGATAATCTTTGCATGCAGCTTGTTCAAAATCCTGAACAATTTGATGTTCTGGTACTGCCAAACCTTTATGGCGATATAGTTTCGGATTTATGTGCAGGTTTGACAGGCGGGTTAGGGGTCGCAAGAGGAGCAAACATAGGTCTGAATGCAGCGGTATTTGAACCGGTTCATGGTAGTGCACCTGATATAAAGGGGCAAAATAAAGCAAACCCAACAGCATTATTATTATCAGCAACAGAAATGCTCAAATATATTAACCAAAATGATGTTGCCGCGAAAATAGAAAATGCATTATTTAAAACAATAAAAGAAAATAAACACTTGACTTGCGACCTTGGCGGAACCGCAACAACACAAGAATTTACACAAGAAGTAATAAAAAACTTGCAGAAAATCATTCATTTAAACGATAATTTTTTGCTTCACCATACTTATAATATCAGTATGGGAAAATATGAGTATGGAAATTAACGGGAATAATTTTTCGGAACCTGTAAGGTTTTACAATAAAAATACAGAAAATATTATAAAGCAGGAATTTGAAAAAGAAGCAACAACAGCTTCTGCTAATTTGTTTACGTTTAATGCGGAAAGAAAAGAAACTGCCAAATTAACAACTCATCCCATAAAAAAAAGAAGAAAAACAAAACGTTTAAATGTACTTGATTCAGAGTATCTCCCTGATGAAAATATTGCAGTTCCAATAAACACTGACAATAATATTTTTGTAACTGGTCAAAATCAAAAAAAAGAAAATAAAATAAAAAAGGCTCTTAATTTTTTATTTACAAAAGTTCCGCTGATAAATTACTTCTTTTTAAGAAAAAAATCTGACTCAATAAAAGAAACGGTTGAAAAATTAAGTGATATAACGCAAGATGTTGACTCAATGCTTGGAACACAAGTTCCTTACGGTGAAGATTCAACTTATTATGATTCAATTGCTAAAAATTTGAGCAATGCAGCCGAAATTATCGGGAAAAGTGAAACGAAAGAATAAATATCACAATTTTAAAATAATTAAAAAATATTAAATTTCTATAATATTTTATGTTTTTTTCTTTACTATTTATATCCTTTACAATAGTATATTATTAAACAATGTACTTATATTAAAAGTGCAAAATAGCAAGTTATAGAAAATATGAGGGCGTATAAGTGGAAAATTTTGTTCCTGACATTTTTGGAAAAAAAGAAAACAATTCAGATAACACAACAAAACCGACAGGCGGAACACCTGCTGATATTAAAGTTATCGGTGTCGGCGGTGGCGGTGGAAACGCAGTTGACAGAATGATTAAAGCCGGATTAAGCGGTGTTGAATTTTGGGCGATGAATACAGATGCTCAAGTTTTGAGTATGTCTTTAGCTGAAAATAAAATTAGAATCGGTGCTAAACTTACAAACGGTTTAGGTGCAGGCGGAAACCCCGAAAAAGGCGAAAAATCAGCTGAAGAAAGTAGGGACGAAATTGTTAATGCTATTGGTAAAGCAGATATGGTATTCGTAACAGCAGGTATGGGCGGCGGAACAGGAACAGGTGCGGCTCCCGTTGTTGCAAGAATTGCAAAAGAATTAGGGGCTTTAACTATTGGTGTTGTTACAAAACCTTTCTCTTTTGAAGGTAAGAAAAGAATGACTCAGGCTATGCAAGGGCTTGAAAAATTAAAAGAAACAGTTGACGCTCTTATTGTTATACCTAACGATAAATTGTTAGAAGTAGTTGACAGAAGAACAACTTTCAGAGAGTCTTTCCAAATTGTTGATGAAGTTCTTCTAAGAGGTGTTCAAGGTATTTCAGATATTATTACCGTTCCAGGTATGATTAACGTTGACTTCGCTGATGTAAGAAGCGTAATGGAATCTTCAGGTTCAGCTTTAATGGGTATCGGTCGTGGTTCAGGCGAAGGAAGAGCTATGGAAGCAGCTAAAGCAGCTATCAATTCACCATTGCTTGAAACTTCTATAAACGGTGCTTCCGGTATCATTATGAACGTTACAGGTGGTCCTGATATGACATTGTTTGAAGTTACTGACGCTGCTAATATTATTCACGATGCAGTTTCTGATGATGTTACATTCCACTTCGGTAGCGTTATTGATGAAAGAATTCAAGGTGAAATTCAAATTACCGTTATTGCAACAGGTTTTGAATTAAGAAAAAATGAAGTTGATAAGTTTGCAGCACAAGACCAAGAAACAAAACCGATTAATATAGATGAATTATTTGGCGGTCAAACAACAATCACTCCCGGTGCAGCACCTAAAGTTACTCCAAAAGCTGCAAGTGATTTTGCAAACAATATCCTTGATATTCCTGATTTCTTAAAGAAATAAGAATTAAAAATAAGTAAAAAAGACGGCTTTTATAAGTCGTCTTTTTTGTATTCAAAAATATAAAAAAGATGCAAACTAAAATTGTTTGCACCTTTTTATAAAACTAATTAAATTATCTTGTTAAAAGAGCCATTTCTTCAAGAGAAGAATATACACAGTGGCAACCGCAATCAACGTGGATAACTTCACCTGT
>CAVEOW010000016.1:0-4652 GCA_963617295.1 bacterium
ATCTCCAACACCGAGTGAAGAAGTAACCTCTGACCAAACCGCTACTCCTGAAACAACGACAGAAGAAACACAAGCTCCAACTACATCTCCGACTCCAAGTATAGAAGTAACACCTACACCTGAATCATTAAAATACCAAGTATTTAATGACGAAGAGGGTATAGTACCTGAGCTTCTAACTAAAGATGGTTTCATAAACGCAATGATTAATTCAAACAGCGGATACACGGAAGAATCTTTAGGCGAATTCTTTGATTACATTATCGCCTTAGGAATGCAATCACCTGAATATTCGGAAAATTTATCCGATGAAGAGGTTGCTTATATAGGTATGAGCCAATTTGCACATTTAGGTGGTGACGGGTCATTCATAACCGATGAAGATTTTGATAAATTAAACAAAATGATTTCTAATGGTGAAATCAAGTTACCGATTGAAGCAGGTCAAGAAGCCGATGTTGAGGAACCTGATTTAGATACATCAGGAACTACAACATATACGCAGTTTAATAAATCTGATGATATAATATTTGGCGAAAAAGAACTCTCTATTGATACAATTGACAAAATTATCTCGAAAGATAATATATCTAACAGTATTTTATTCCAAGCATTGTTGGATGAAGAAAACCCTAAATGGTTTACAAATAACTTAACGGAATATTCTCCGTCTGCAATGGTTGATATTCTAAAAGCTGCTAATGATGTTGTACTTGACACTTATACTCAAGTATTTAAAACAAATATCTTTAGTGTAATAAAAATGGAATGTCCTGAAAATTCTGATACCATTATTAAAACTTTAATGACTAATATTGCTTATGAAGTAATGCAAGGAAACTCCGACGCAACTGATTTACTAATCGATACTTTATTTGACGGTGGAAATTTTAATATTGGACGAGATGACTGCGTTCTTACCGAGTTCCTTAAAATTTGTAATGATAATCCGGAATTATTTGGCAAAGTTAGCGAACGTTACTCTGAAAAATACCCGATGTATGATTTACTAACAAAAATATCTTCTTTAAGAATTGAGGTTTCTGATAAAAATACTGATGAAATTTATGTGGATACAGAAAATGTTCAATTGATTTTAGAATCTAACTATTTGACAGATGAACAAAAAGCGGATTTTGTATTATCGTTCTTTAACACTGACAACTACTTATCAAGTTTATTTGAGGTTTATGAAACAGATAATACAACCGTTGCAAACTTTGAAAAAATGATTATGCCTTATTGTGAAATACTATCTCAACAAGGACTTGAAGATTATCAAATGATAAGTATTTATGATTTATTCATATCTTCTGTCAGAAGCGAAATAGAATCAGGTAACTCTGAAATGCTTGAATACATAATGACAAAACCTGAATTTATGCAAAAATTAGATGATTATTATAAAAACTCAACACGTAAAAAAGAATCATTGGCAACTATGGTATCAAAGAGTAATTTATCAAATGATAAGAAAAACGAATTGCTATCTAAACTTGGTACATAAACTTACTTCTTAAATAAGTTGGCATTATAATATTCATAAGAAGGGACAGGATATAAATAACTGTCCTTTCTTGTTTTTGTCGGAACAAAAACCCCAAAAAGGTTATTATCAAAAACCAATGTCCAATCCGGATGATTTAAAATTGCTTTATAAACGGGATACTTTGTTTCCAAAATCATCACATCCGTTTTGTAGTCACGAATTATTTTATACCAATCATTTTTCATCATGTGAAAATCTTTTAATTGTAAAAGCAAGTCAGGATTGTAAACTTCCTCATATCTTCCGTCCATTACTATACGATTTAACGGATATAACTTATATGCGGCATAACTGCCCCAATCAAAATTAATAAATAAATTACCCGTCAGATTATTAATTTTAACAAATTCTATAGCATACATAGGGTATGCAGTACTAGAGATTTCAATTTGCTTATTTTTTGCAATGATTGGCGGAAATGACATTATAAAAAGAAGAAAATACACTGTAATTTCTTTTAATTTTACAATTCTTTCCGTAACTTCATCATTGTTTAAATGCAAAAATTTACCGATTTGGTTAATAACAGAGTTAAATAATGAATAAAATTCATCATAATATAATGTACCAACTGCAATTACAAAAAATGATTGATGTCTTATATGAGTAACTGATAAGTATGTCATAGCCAAAAGGACTAACAATTTAGTTTTATCAATCTTTTCGTATGTCAATTTTTCTTTTACAGCATACCCGATAGAAGTTAAAATCATAACAACAAGGTAAATTTTATAATTCATATATGCGGTTAAATACTCTTTGCAGAAAGAATTTTGCCACTCTGTAATGTAGCCTCTATCCATAGTCCCTGCAAAAAATATGAATTTAACGTACTCCCAGCCGTAAGGGTTTATAAATAAGGCACCTAAACACGCAATTAATACTTTTATGTAATTGCGAACGGACTTTTTATTCAGATATTCCCCGACAATATACAGCCCGATTAACCCTATTCCGCTAAGACATCCCCCATGAATATTGCTCCAAAAAATCATAATTAACGGGAGAAAATAAAGGCTTTTAGTTTTCCCTGCTCTTGCCCGTTCAAGTATATATAAAAACAAGCTGAAAAACAGGCATGTAAAAAGCAAACACCTTACAGTTGCTCCGATACTCTTTTGCATGGCTAAGAACATACATACAAAATACAAAATGTTATATGGAATTGTTGATTTTGGATTTCTTAACTCTATGGTTTTGTAGCAAATAAATAAAGTCAGTGCAACTAAAATCCCTTTTAAAAATATTAATCCCGAATGCCCAAAATATTTCAAAGCCAAGTAGAAAAATATACTTGCACCCCACTCGTGGTCATACCAAATATGGGTCGGAGTATAAGATACAAAATCAAATTTGCAAACATTCAAATTATTTACTATGTATTCTCCTGCTATTAACCTCGCCCATAAATCATTATCAGGTATGCAATTCAGGCAGCAAAAACCTAAAACAAAAACAAATAGCATTACAATAAAAAATATTTTAAAAGGTTTATTATTTTTCATATATATCGTCGTCCGAAAGCATAGATTTGAGTTTTATCAAAACAATAGTATTTTCTTTTATAGAGAGATCTTTTCCTTTTTCAGCATAAGTAAGCGGAGTACTGTTATATAGATTTTTTCCTGCGGATTCCAACCTTGACTGATCCTCATTCGGATTAATTAATCCTTTAGAAACCGCTACGGCTTGCGATAAAAGAGGGACTGAAAGAGCATGCCCTGCGACGCCAAGCCCTACACTTTTTATAATTTCTTTATAATCTTTTTCTTCCGAAACTTTTATTGTACCTTCGATATCATCTTTTTCAACATTTACATTTTTACCATCCTTAGAGGGAATTGTATAGGATAATAACGTAACCTTTAAATATTCGTCACGCTTTCCCCTTTTTGCCTTTACTTTCTTATCAATACGAAATTTTACGGTAGAAAATGCTTCAATATAATCTTCCTCGCTGATTTTATAAGTATCTAATGTTTGAAAATCAATGGTTGCATTTTTCGTAAGACTTTCATTTGCAACATTGTGATTTGAAACGGCATAAAGTTTATGTGCCAATATCTCTGCATTTACGCTTGAAAAAACAGATGATAAAACTATGCCTAATACCAATAAAAGTGTTTTTTTCATAGATTTCTCTCCCTTTGTAATATTATATTAT
The DNA here is from genome assembly GCA_963617295.1 of bacterium. Taxonomy (GTDB): domain Bacteria; phylum Cyanobacteriota; class Vampirovibrionia; order Gastranaerophilales; family Gastranaerophilaceae; genus Avigastranaerophilus. Next base: position 3,714 of record CAVEOW010000016.1, read on the forward strand.
CTATGAAATGAAAAAGGAAGCAGTTGCTTCCTTTTTGTTAAATTATTCTATTTCGTATCACATTAATTTTTCGTATGTTCCCGCTGTTTTTTATGCTTTCCGGAGGTGAATAATCTGAAATATTTTGTTTCCATTCTTTCATGAATTTTCGATTTCTCGAAAGAACTCTTCCGTATTTCAAATAATTATCAAGTGTCATTGCTTTTTCAAGCACATCTTTTATGTAACCAAAATCTTGTTCATCTTTTGCTTTGAAATAATTGCTTAATAAACTTCTTTGATAATAACCGCTTCTTGCTGAAATTTTTCCGTTTTTAAACCCGACAATTTTAAAAAACTCTTTTTCTGAAATCATTTCAGCATAAGGATTGTAGTTTTCTCTACTTACAGAAATAATTTGAGCTTCTTTCTTTTCCGTGTCTTTAAATACGTTTATTGTTTTAAGAGTCGGTTCATTCTTAATAAGTTTATTTAACTTGTTAAAATCGGTACTATCAATAGAACCTGCTACAAATGATTCTATATTATTAATTTCTTTTAAACTTGTTTCTATATCTTTGTCGATTTTAGTTTGTTTTCTTCCCATATATCTACTCCTTAAAAATATTTATACAGTTGTTATCGACAAAGAATTTCAATACTTTAGTAAATTTAAAGAAACTTAATAATAAATTTTAAAATAGCAATATTCTTTATTTTATATACTTTATATATATACGAGGTAAAAATGGCACAATTACTAAACTTTATACGAAATAAAAAACGCTTTTCCACATTTATATTGTTAAATGTTTAATTTCATATTAGAAAAGCATTTTTTATAAATATTTAGCTTTTTGACAATTTTTTATTGAAATTGTGTACCGGTTTATACTTTTGTTTGATTTTTTAACGTATTTTCAAGTAACTCGATATATTCTTTTTTTAATGATTTTGGGG
>CAVEOW010000016.1:4662-11194 GCA_963617295.1 bacterium
GAATTTTTACTGCACTTCCCTACCGAAATAAGTGCCACATGAATATCCGTTTGTATGTACTACAAATTTACTTGAAACCCTTGATGAAGCAAGTTTAAGAAGATTTACTTTTAAAATCAAGTTTGACTTTCTATCAACTAATCAAGTAAATAAAGCATTTGAACATTTCTTTAAAATTAAAGAACCCCCAATTGATATCAAAGGCTTAACGGCAGGTGACTTTGCAACCGTAAAGAAAAAAGTCGATTTTTTAAATATTAAAGACATCGATGAAATAACTAAAATGTTAGAAGAAGAAGTAAAACTAAAGAAGAGCAATAAACTGAAAAACAAAATCGGATTTTAGTTCCGTTAAATAAGATAAGAGACGGCTAAATATCAAGAAACCGACCCAATCGGGTCGGTCTTGATTAATAACCGATACGAAGTATTGAAATTTCTCTCTTTTGTATCGTAGCATAAAGCGAATCGCTTGCTATAATCTTATTATAATTTTAATCAACGTCAGTTTTGGTCATGTATGCAAACTCTAAACAAAAAGGGGTATTGTACTTATCTCTTTGCAGAAAAATATGCAAATAAAAATCACCAATTAATTTTACGCAATAAAAAAAGAGGTAAAAACCTCTTTTTAAATGGTAGGCGTTAGGTAACAATCTTCGAACCTTTTTAACAGATTCAACCAATGCCCTTGAAGTTGAAAGATTATTAAAATCCTGTGCGTGATTTTAAAATTTTCAAATTTCAATATTTTTATTTTATATAAAATATATAAAAATGCAAATTTACCGTTTTCATGCTAAAATAATGTCTATGGAAAAGGTGTGCATGCCAATAAATAATTTTTCAAAAACCTTGAAAACTGGTTTTACCCTGCATTTAGAGTTGCGGGGGGGGGTAGAACCCTTATCAGACCTGCACTTCAGGAATTTGAAGAAATAAAATATAACGATATAGCCATGTTTTATGGAAATAATCCATAAGGCATGGCTTTTTGTATAAAAAAATAAGTTATCAAAAATATATAAGGAGAAATGAAATGGCAGTTAAGACAGGTAAAGAAGTAATCGTATCGTACGACACAACAAACGGATTTAAAAGCGGCGACAGCGCAATCACAGAAATTGATGCAAAGAAGAAATATACCGCAATAAGAGTTGACGGACTTTCTTTTGCAAAGGCAAAAAGTGCAACCTATTCAATGAACGGCACTACGCTTACAATCACAACTACAGACGGAAAAACCTTAACTGTCAAAAACGCATCCAAAATCCAATACATCCAAACCGATTACGAAAAATCGGGCAAAACAGAAGCCTATAACCTTACCGATCTTATAACCGATAACCTCATAACAAATTCAAACGCCATAACTGCCAATTCAAAAAACAAAGCAACAGGCACAAATTATAACGATACCTTTACAAACACTTCAAATCCTGACATCTTCACAGGCGGACTTGGCACAAATACCTTCAATTATTCAAAAGGCAACGGTAATGACACAATCAACCTCACAGCCAAAGAAAACCTTGTCCTTAATTTATCCTCAATATCCTCATCCGATATAACCTATTCTTATGCAAACAAAAATAAAGACCTCGTGTTAAATATTGCAAACGCTGATACTACAAACACAATCACCCTTAAAAACTTCGGCTCAAAAGATGTTGTAGGTTCTACAAGCTCAATAATATTAAAAACATTTGATAATAATACAGGCATAGATTTAAAAGAAGAATATATCACAAATACCGTTAAGAGCAATTTTACAGGAACTTATTTAAACGACAAAATCACAGTTGACAGCGGATATACAAATGCTAAAAATAAAGGCTTGACACTTAACGGCGGTGCGGGAAACGACCAAATCACAGGCTCAAAATATTCTGATACCATAAATGGCGGAAACGGTAACGATACAATCTATGGTTCAGAAGGTAACGACACCATAACAGGCGGCAAAGGGACAAACACTATTGATTACAGTTCTTTTAAAACAAGCGGTGCAAACTTTGGAACTGATACAATTAACCTCACCAACGGCGAAACATTGAATATAACGGGACTTCAAGGTACATTAAGTTACGCTCAAGGCACAGGCAAAAACAAAAACGATTTAATCGTATCATCCGATTACGGCAAAATTACCCTCAAAAACTATTATTCAAAATCAACGGGCGCAACGGTTTATATAAATGGTGATGATTTAACAACAACTCAAAAATTTGAATTTAGCGAAACAAACCTTTCAAAAGGTGCAATTACGACATCAGCTTTGGCTGATAAAATCACAATAAATTTAACAAGCCCGACAAAATCCGTAACCAAAAAAGGTGTAACAACAGATTACGGAGCAACAATAAATGCGGGTGCAGGAGATGATATTATAACAGGTTCAGATTATAATGACACAATAAATGCAGGTGCAGGAGATGATACAATCTATGCTTCCAAAGGAAACGACACAATTACTGCGGGTGCGGGCGAAAACACAATAAATTATTCATCAATCGCAACAGATTTCGGAAACGATATAATTAATTTAACCAAAGGTGAAACCTTAGACATTACAGGACTTTCGGGCGATTTGGGTTATGAAAAAAGCGGCAAAAACGATTTAAAGGTAATATCAAAAAGCGGCGATACAACCTATGGAACAATAACTCTTAAAAATTATTACTCAAAATCAACGGGTGCAACTGTTACAATAAACGGTGATGATTTAACCAAAACCGCAACGGAGTTAACAACTTACGACAAATCATATTTTAAATATAACGAATCAAAGAAAAAATACACAGTAACCAAATTCACAGGCTCTGCCCTTGCTGATAAAATTGATGCAAGTGGCTTAACAACCCCTGTAAAATCCACAACAAACAAGAAAACGGGAATTACAACAAATGCAGGTGTAACAATAAATACAGGACTTGGAAACGACACAATTATAGGTTCTAAATACAATGACACGATTACAGGCGGTGTGGGAACTAACACGATTGATTATACCGCAGCCGCCCTCAAAACAGCAGACGGCTTTGGAACAGACACAATAAACCTTACAAAAGGCGAAACATTAAATATCAAATTAACCGATTATTCTTTAGATTATAAACAAAGCGGCAAGGATTTAAAAATTATCGCAACAAATGGCACAACCGAAGCCGGAACAATAATTCTTAAAAATTATTATTCAAAAGATTTAGGAGCAACGGTAAATATAATTCAAGTCGATGAAACCTTAAACCTCGCCGAAACCGTAACAACTTTAACAACAAAAGAAGTAACATCTTCTTACACAGGTTCGGCGTTAGCGGATGATATAAGTGCAGGCGAATATAAGATTTATACCGATAAAGCAAAAACGACCGTTTCAACCGACTACACGAAAAAAGGCTTGACCTTAAATGGCGGAGCAGGCTCTGATATTATCACAGGCTCTGATTATTCGGATACCATTAAAGCGGGAACTACAGGGAATAATACAATCACAGGCGGCAAAGGCAACGATAAACTCTATGGCGGAACTTCTGCTAATAGTGCAACAACTTTTGTATTCAATTCAGGTGACGGCAAAGATACTATCTATTCAGGCAAAGGCTCTGACACAATCAAATTCGCAAAAGATGTTGACTTATCCGACCTCATATTCAAAAGAAGCGGAAAGAATTTAGTAATCCAATACGGTACAGACGAAAGCGGCAATCCGACAGGCACAATAACAATAAATAATTACTACAAATCCGCAACAAGCGATACAGTAACATCTTCCGTTAAATATATAGAGATTGACGGTGTTGATACTTTTGACATTGAAACAGTAATGGATTCCCTGTCTGATGATGAAACTATTACCGGTACAGACGATGATGATTTAATCATAGCAACAGGTTCGGGTCAAACAATAACCGGCGGGAGCGGCAACGATACAATAATCGGCAGCAAAGGCGATGACACCTACAAATTCACCAATGGCAGCGGATTTTCGGATGCTAAACACACAACAATCGTAATGGATGAAGGAAATGATACAATCTACTTTCCAAATTCTTTTGCCGGTTTTGGAGGTTTTGAATTCAAAAAACAAGATGATGATTTAAGAATTTGGTATAATGCGACTTATAATATAAGCAGTAACGTTACAACAGCGGGAGTAAGCGAATATCAAGGCTCTGAAGTTTACAAGACACATTCAGGAACAGGCTATCCTGTTTATTGTTCAAGTATTATAGTAAAAGACTATTTTACAACGGATAATCCGACAATAGATAAAATACAAACAGCCAAAGGTACATATTATATAAGTACAGATTCAAAAGCAGAATGGTCTGGCGGTGTAGGTTATATAAACTATTTAGGCAGTTATACTTATAATCGTGATATTTCTTTAACAGATGTTGTTCTTGGAGAATTTGGCTCATACGAAGATAATGTTTATAGGGGTTCAAAATACGCTGACCGTGTAGAAACAAGCGGAAGGGGCGACACGGTATATACCTATGGCGGAAATGACTATGTAAGGTCAAACGGCTCAGATACAATATACACAGGTGACGGAAATGATACAATATATATCGCTTCAGGTAATAGAAATAGAAATATAACAATACATGGCGGTACGGGAAACGACAAGATTACTGTGCAATATGATGTGACATCCACCATATACACAAATTCTGCCGATGAGGGAAAAGATACAACAACGGGAACGGTTGATACCGTTGAAATATCTAACACCGGCACTTACAGCCAGACTGTTTACGCTCAATCAGAAACAAACGAAATAATAAACGACGCAAGCGGAGATGATAAATATTATGCCTATATCGACCAAAAAACAACCATAACCGATAAAGGCGGCACCGACACCTTGACCTTTACAAATACATCGGGCGAAACAGACGGACAGTTAACAGTAAGTGATAGCAGAAACTTGCATGTACTGTTTAATGTATCTTCAACAGGCAGTTACTCAAGTGCTTCTGATGTAGGAGATATACTCATTACAAATACCGCAACAAAAGATAACTTCACGGCTTGGACATCAAGCGGCAGTTTTAAAGGTGTTTCCGTAGCAAACAACGCCATTGAAACAATAAATTCGTCCGATAGCGCATACCTGACAAGTGCCAAGATTGCAGAACTTGCCGCAAGCGTGGCAAGCTGGCTTGCAAATAACAGCTATGGCTCTTATTCGGATGTCGCTAACGTATTTAGTACGGGATCTGATGATGCAATCACGGCACTTATCGCCCAATTCGACACCGCAAATTGGCAAACCGCATAAAACCCAAAAACACCAACGACCAATGCAACGGACTAAAATCAACGGTCAAAAATGTCATCCCGAACTTGTTTCGGGATCATGCCAATAAACAAATTCAAACAAAATTCCATAAAAAAAGATGCTGAAACAAGATTCAGGGTGACAATATAAAAACGGTGCAATATATAAAAAAGGTGAGGTTCAAAAATCCAACCTCACCTTTTAAAATGCCTTTATGCTATAATACCTGCTATGAGTAATATTACGCTAAAACCCTTCAAATTAACACGCAAAGACGGTAAAATAGTTGAAGCCGTATATTATAACAATTTCGATATAAATGAAGTTGAAATTTTAGATATTAGAAAACTAAAATTTGAAGGCATGAAAACAAAAGATATTACAAAAGCACATATCAGAGATGTCGTTTTTAAGGGCGAAGAAAAATTATACCTTCAAAATAAAAAATCTAAAATTACTGCCGGATTATCAAAAAAACATCTCAATAAGATTATTTCAACCGTTTTTACAAAAGATACGGAAGGTAAATACGGTTATCTAAAAAAAAGAAATAATCTCAAATTCTGATACTATTTTTTATGCGGCAATACCAATTCTAAAACATCCCGAATTAAAGAAACCCTTGTTATTTGATACGCAAATAATCCACAGATTAGCATTACCTTTAAAAATACGCGGTCTTGTATTTTTTGTAATGATAACAGTAAAAGAAAGAATAGAAGGGAATTTAAAGCATTTTGATGTAAACGGATATGATGACGACTATATTGTAAGCTCAGCGTTATATAATCCAACAATGTTTTTACCTGCAAAAAAAACAAATGCTTATCATTTAATTTCTAAAATTGGCAAAGACAAAAATTCATTAGTATTACCAGATATTGAATATAACAAAAATGATAACTTTTTAGATGTTATTCATTATTTTTATATAGACGATAATAAAATTTCGCAATTAAAAAGGAATAAATGAAACAGATGGACGGCTTTCCCATCATCGTATGATATTTACATCAAACGGCAGTCGGCACCGAATATTTCTGACCTTTATTTCAAATATTCCTTAATACATTATACCCAAATTAAAAATTTTTTAAACCCTATTATTAAGCACTATGAATAAAAGCATTGAAAAAATATTAGCAGATATAATAACTCATGAACTCAATTTGCCCCCATTTTACGGGAAAAATGAGCGTGGCGATATAATTCCTTGTGTTGTTATATATTCACAAAATATCA
>CAVEOW010000017.1:0-11065 GCA_963617295.1 bacterium
TTCTTCCCTTGAATAACTTTTATCTTATACTTTTTATTTCGGCATATTTTTTTATAACTTTAGTTTTTAATTAAAATTTGTTAACAAAATTTAATGATAGCGAATAACTTATTTGGAATTAATGATAATTAAAGAAAAATCCATTTATACTCATAAAAATAAATGATTAATCATTTAATATTTTTTATGTATAATATTAAAAAGGTGAATTATAGAGGTATCCATGGCGGTCGAAACACAAAATAACAATAAATTTTCATTTTCTTTTAAGAAAAATAATATAGATGAAATGTTCTATAATCTGACAGAAAATCCTGTCGGATGCGATAAAAAAGATTTTCGGTTAATGATGAGTACAATTTATCAATTAGTCGAAGATGAATTCGGTATTACTTTCCAAAATTCAAGTTTGCCGATTAAAAATACTGATTTTTACTTATTGAAAGAGGGTAAGGATTTTCAAGTATTTGTTACCCCTACAAATAATTTTGATTTTTATTTAAAATCAAAAGGTTCTATGTACAGATTTTCTACAACCGCTCACGAAGTTGAAGAAAACGGTGTAAAAGAAGATAAAATCGGATATAAAATTCCATTAGAATTAATTTGGGAATATTTTTCGGGATTTGATTCTATTGTTGAAAATGAACACGTTACTGAAACTTTCAAAATTTTTAATATTCTAACTCAATTTGTAAAAAAGACGGTCGAAAAATTATACTTTTTACCAAAGGTTAATAAAACAGATAACTTTTTCCACATTTCCTACGAAATGTTTTCAATAAATGACCGGCTGCAAGATTCTGTTGATGAAGTATATTCTTCAGATTTTTCAAAGATTTCAGATATAAAACATGTTGAAAATATGCTTATTGAAAATTACATGAATTATGTTATTTTCAAGTTTTTAAAATTTAAAGCATACAGATTTAAAGATATAGTTTCATCGGTATATTTCTTAAAACCTCAAAATAACAAACGTTATATTCGTTCTTTGGACTTGGCGGAAGCAATTAGTGAATGGCTTGATGAAATTTATATTGGTAAATATCCTGTAAGTCCGCAGCTTGATATTGAAAAGATTGAAGAAGATAAGTTTTTACTAACAATTTCCGTAAAATCCAACAGAAAAGAAGTAAGCGAAAAAGAACCTCCTGTTGAACTTCTTGATATTTATAAAGAGGGTACGACTTGGGGTTTCCAAAACTCTTATTTGGTTACAATTGTTGAAAAACAACTAAATTATGCTCTTCGCTATTACAAAGAACTTGAAACACTATTTGAAGATGAAGAAAACTTAAAAATGTATTTATCTTTAAATGATGTTTACAAATTAATGATTCATACCGCATATTACTTGAATAAAGCAGGTATAAACATTAACTTTCCCGCAAACTTCGGTAATATTATTGTTCCGAGAGCTTCAATTAATGCAAAAATTAAAACTTTAAGAGAACAGGATGTTGCGGATATTCTTAACGGAAAAGGCGGTAATATCAGCCTTACAAGTATCTTTGATTTTTCATTCCAAGTTTCTATCGGCGATGAAAAAATTTCTGTTGAAGAATTTGAAAAGCTGGTTAAAGACGCAAACGGAATTATTGAATTTAAAAATAAATACATTTTAATAGACCCGAATGAAGCACAAGCAATAATTGATAAATTAAAAAATCCGAAAATTGACAAAATTACAAGAATGGAAATGCTTCATGCCGCATTCTCAGGTCATTTAAACGAGTATGAATTTGATTACGATGAAGCCTTTGCCAATATAGTAAAAGATATCGGCAAAACCGTTGATATTACTCCGCCGGAAGGATTAAAAGGACAATTAAGGCCTTATCAGATGAGCGGATTAAAATGGTTATATACAAACACAACAAAAGGTTTCGGTTCTTGTATAGCTGATGATATGGGGCTTGGTAAAACAATTCAGGTAATAAGTTTAATATTAAAACTTAAAGAAGAGCAAAAGTTAAAAGCTCCCGTTCTTGTTATTTGTCCGACAACCTTAATGGGTAACTGGATAAAAGAGCTTAATATGTTTGCCCCGTCAATAAAAGCCACCGCATACCACGGGCCTGAACGTCAATTAGACTTAAAGTCTGATGTAATAATTACAACATTTGCTATTTTAAGAATAGATATTGAAGAAATTAAAAAGACTACGTGGGGAATGGTTATTGTTGATGAAGCTCAAAACATTAAAAATCCTGATACCTCACAAACAGCAGCTGTTAAATCATTGAAATCAGATATAAAAGTTGCAATGACAGGTACTCCGGTTGAAAATAAGCTGACAGAGTTGTGGAGCATTTTTGATTTCATCAATAAAGGCTACTTAGGTTCGATAAGAGATTTCCAAAAATGCTACGCTATTCCAATCGAAAGATTTAAACAGTATGAACAGGCTGACAAGTTGAAACTTTCAATATCTCCGTTTGTTTTAAGACGTTTAAAAACAGATAAAACAATTATTGACGACTTGCCTGAAAAAATGGTATTGGATGAATACTGTTACTTAACAAAATCTCAAGCTGCTTTATACGAAAAAACTTTGAATACTTTAATGAACGATATTTCAAATCAAAAAGGTATAAACAGGCGAGGTATAATCTTTAAACTTATTACAGCATTAAAGCAAATTTGTAACCACCCGTTCCAATACTTAAAATATGGCGAAATGACAAAAGATGTATCAGGTAAAACAGAAAAATTCATTTCTTTGTTATCTCAAATTTTGTCAAATGATGAAAAAGTTATTGCGTTCACGCAATATAAAGAAATGGGAAATATTTTATCAACAATTATTCAACACGAATTAAATGTTACACCTTTATTTTTCCATGGTTCTTTAAATACAAATCAAAGACAAAATATGCTTCAAGAGTTTGAAACAAATCCTGACCAAAAGATAATGTTGTTGTCATTAAAAGCCGGCGGTACAGGGTTAAACCTAACCTCCGCAACAAACGTAATTCACTACGACTTATGGTGGAATCCTGCGGTTGAGGAACAAGCAACCGATAGAAGCTACCGTATCGGTCAAAATAAAAACGTAATGGTACACAGGCTGGTAACTCTCGGTACTTTTGAAGAAAAAATTGACGAAATGATTAAACAAAAAAAAGAACTTGTAAATTTAGCCGTATTCGAGGGCGAAAAAGTTATTACGGAACTCTCTGACGAAGAAATTTACAATATTTTCAGCTTGGGTAATTCATAACTTAACAATCAAAATGTTAAAAGAGAGGTTGCATTTGCAACCTCTCTTTTACTTTATAGGTAATAAGTATATTTATTATCTTATATCCTTATAAGAACCCGTTTTTTTATCGGAATATGTTGTGTGAAGAAGTTCATGTGCCTTATGTGAGCCGGGTTTTTCAAGATATTCTTTATAGAGTTTTTGAATATCCGTATTTTTATGTGAACATCTTACAGCCAAATGAGCATCTTCAACATACAAGCCTGCTGCTCTTTGTTCTTTAATTGAAGAATCATTGCAGCTTGCAGGTTGACCGCCACCATTTACGCAGCCTCCCGGGCAAGCCATAACTTCAAGAATATCAAATTTTGCAGTGCCTGCTTTAATTTCCTGAATACATTTTTCTGCTTCTTTCAAAGTAGAAACAACTCTTACTGTAACAGGAGTTCCTTTAATATCAAGTGTTGCTTCTTTAGAACGAGCATTTTTATCAACCCCTCTCATAGGTTTAACATCAAGATTAGCAAGTTCTTCACCTGTTACCATATAGTATGCGGTTCTTACCGCTGCTTCCGCTACACCGCCAGATGCACCAAAAATTGTACCTGCACCTGAGTATTGTCCAAACGGAGAATCAGCTTCCTGAGGTTCTAAGTTTGCAAAATCAATACCGGCAGACTTAATCATCCTTGCAAATTCTTTTGTTGTAAGAACAATATCTGTTTCATTTTGAAGTTCAGCTCGTTTTGCTTCAACTTTTTTTGCAGTGCAAGGCATTATAGAAAGCACAACAATATCTTCTTTCTTATAGCCCTCGTATGTTTTTGGAAGCATTTCCTTTAACAACGGAGAAAGCATTCCTTGCGGAGATTTACATGTTGATAAATGGTTTAACATATCAGGATGTTGAGTTTCCAAATATCTTACCCATGCAGGACAACAAGATGTAAACAAAGGCAAGTTTTGTTTAGTTGTTAACCTTTGAATAAACTCGTTTGCTTCTTCCATAATTGTTAAATCAGCAGAGAAATTAGTATCGAAGATAAGGTCTGCACCCATTTCTCTCAATGCTGCATATATTTTACCGATTACGTTTTCCCCCGGTTTTAAGCCAAAAGCTTCTCCTAATGCAACTCTGACAGACGGAGCCATTTGAACAACAACTTTTTTAGTTTTGTCATTGATTGCATTCCAAGCCTTATCAAGTTCATAGTTTATAGTTAAAGCACCTGTCGGGCAAACTGCTTGACATTGACCGCAAAAAACACAATCAACATCGCTTAAATGTTTACCTGCCATAGGTTGAACAACTGTTTTAGAGCCTCTGTTTGCAAAACCCAAAACAGCATGTCCTTGATATTCGGCACAAGCTCTTACACAAGCACCGCAAAGAATACATTTATTCGGGTCACGAACTAAAACGGGATTTGTATCGTCGATTGGTAAATAATCTTTTTTCTCTTTCTTTACATATCTCAAGTTCTTTACGCAATACTCTTCCGCATACTGTTGAAGTTCGCATTCACCTGATTTTTCGCAGGTTGTACATTCTCTGTCATGATTTGAAAGTAAGAGTTCAAGAACTGTTTTTCTTATTCTTCTTACTCTTTCAGAGTTTGTTTTTACTTTAATGTTAGCCTCAGGCGGCATTGTACAAGAAGAATTGATAACGACTCTTCCGTTAGGATATTCAACTTCTACAACGCACATTCTGCAAGCACCAAACTGTGTTAAGTCAGGACGATAGCATAATGTCGGAACGCTAAACCCTGCTTTTTTAATTACTTCTAATAAGTTTGGTTCATTTGTATATTCTACTTGTTTTCCGTTTATAAATAGTGTGTTTGTCATTTTTGCTCCCCCATTAGTTTTTCTTAATTGCCTTAAACGGACAAGCATCTACGCAAGCACCGCATTTAATACATTTTGTTTGGTCTATCTTATGAGGATTTTTAACTGTACCTTCAATCGCACCGACAGGGCAAGTTCTTGAACATTTTGTACAACCCTTACAAAGTGAATCGTCAATTTCGATTTTCTTCATTGCCGCACAAACTCCAGCAGGACATTTTTTGTCTTTAATGTGTGAAATATATTCATCTCTGAAATATTTTAATGTTGAAAGTACAGGGTTAGGAGCAGTTTTACCTAAAGCACAAAGTGAGCCGTCCTGAACTGATTTTGCAAGTTCTTCAAGTAAATCAAGATCTTCCGGTTCACCATGCCCGTTTACTATTTTACGAAGAATTTTCAACATATTTTTTGTACCTTCACGGCAGGGAACACATTTACCGCAAGACTCATTTTGAGTGAAGTTCATGAAAAATCTTGCAACTTCAACGATACAGGTATCTTCATTCATAACAACCAATCCGCCTGAGCCGACCATTGCACCTGCTTTTGTTAGGTGTTCATAGTCCATCGGAATATCTAAGTGTTCTTCTGTCAAGCAACCGCCTGACGGACCGCCGATTTGAACAGCTTTAAACTTCTTTCCGTTTCTGATACCGCCACCGATATCAAATACGATTTCTCTTAAAGTTGTACCCATCGGAACTTCTATTAAACCCGTATTATTAACTTCCCCTGTAAGAGCAAATGTTTTTGTACCTTTTGCACTTTCCGTACCCATAGATGCAAACCAATCAGCACCTTTTAACATAATTACTGGAACATTTGCCAAGGTTTCAACATTGTTAATTACGGTCGGTCTGCCAAATAAACCTTTATTTGCAGGGAACGGCGGTTTTGGTCTTGGCATACCTCTTTCGCCCTCAATTGAAGCCATTAATGCAGTTTCTTCACCGCAAACAAATGCTCCTGCACCTTCTTTAATGTGAATTTCAAATGAAAAATCGGTTCCCATGATATTTTTGCCAAGGTAGTGGCGTTCTTCAGCTTCTTTTATAGCTTTTCTCAAACGTGTAATAGCAAGAGGGTATTCGGCACGAACATAAATATAGCCTTCATCTGCACCGATTGCAAAAGCTGCAATAGCCATACCTTCAAGCAATTTATGAGGGTCGCCTTCCATTACAGACCTGTCCATAAATGCTCCCGGGTCGCCCTCGTCGCCGTTACAAACCATATATGATTTTCCGCCTCTGTTAGCAGCTGCAAATTTCCATTTTAGACCTGTCGGGAAGCCGGCTCCGCCTCTTCCTTTTAAACCTGATTTTGTAATTTCTTCAATTACGGCATCAGGGTTATTTTGTTGAAGAACATTGCTTAATGCTTCATAACCTCTTACTGCAATTGCTTCTTCTAAAGATTCTGCATCAATATTACCGCAATTAGCTAACGCTGTTCTTGTTTGCTTTTTGTAGAAATTAAAATCTTCGTCGCATTGTACGTGTTGTTGAGTTTTGGGGTCAACATAAAGTAATCTTTCAACGGGTTTTCCGCCTTTTATGTGGCTTTCAACAATCTCATCAACGTCATCTGCTTTTACTTTTACATAAGTTGTATGAAGTTTCGGGATTCCGACTAATACACCTTGTTCGCAAAAACCGTGACATCCTGTCGGAATAACTGTTAATTTATCTTTATCCGTTAGTTGGCTTACTTCAACGCCTAACTCTTCAAATCTTTTTATAACATCAAGTGAACCGTTTGCAACGCAACCTGTTCCTGCACAGACAAGAACTCTTAAACCTTGTTCTTGAATAAGTTTTTGTGCTTTTTGTTGTTCAGCTTTTATATCTATTGTCATTACAACCATTTTAGCCCCCTTTTTCCCGTTCAAGAATAGTATCAATAATAACTTTCATTGCGTCCGTTGTCATTTGAGGGTAAACTTTTCCGTTAACAACAACTACGGGAGCAAGTCCGCAAGCACCAAGACAACTAACTGTTTCAACGGAGAACAGTCCGTCATCAGTAGTAAATTTACCGTCTTTAAGGTTGAATCTTGAAATTACCGAATTATATACGGGCATTGACCCTCTAACGTGGCAGGCAGTACCGTCACATAATTTAATTTCGTATTTACCTTTCGGCTCTAAAGAAAATTGTGCATAAAATGTAGCGACTCCATATACGGTAGCAGGTGACAACCCCTCAATCTTTGTTCCTATGTACGTCATCGCTTGTTCAGGTAAATATCTGTAAACTTCCTGAACCTTTTGTAAGATGGCAATCAAGTTTGATTTCTTTCCGCCCAATTCATGGATAATCCTATCCAACTCCGCAGTATTCACAGCGGTTTGCGTTGCATTCATTAAAAACTCCTTTCACATACTTTACCTGTGTTAGAATTATATCATTAACAAAAGTTATTTTCTCCTTTTTTTCAAACTGATTTAGCTGTAAATTTTTGTAAACAATTATTTGTTATTATAATTTAAAATTCGGAACTATTCTTTTTGAACTTCGTTTTTACTATATGAATATTCGCTACATTGTTATAAAATATATTTATGTAAGAGGAGTCTTTTATGAAGAAAGTATTTTTTTTAACGGCATTAATATTGTTAGTTCAAACAGGTGCTTTTGCTCAAACCGTATATGACGAAAACTATCAGGAAAGCCCTAATTACATACAGGGAATGAAATTCTATGAAAATTCACAATACGCAAGTGCAATAAGTGAATTTAAAAAAGCATTAAGATTTAACCCTCAAGATACTTCTTCTTTGGTGGGGTTATCAAACTCTTATAACATGAGGGCTCAATATTATAACAATACTGTAAAAAATACGGAAGTTGCGATTTCTGATATAAAATCGGCAATATTTTTTATGAAATATTTTGCCTCTGATTATTCTGATTTCCAAAATGCTCAATCTCTTATGGCAATGGAAAAAAACTTATCTTTACTTGAAACTGCAAACGGTAAAACCGTAACTCCCGAAAAAAGAGAAACAAGTGCAAAAAAATCAAGAATTAAAGGGGAATTTGCAGCAGCTGCTTTTGACTATTATCAAATTTTGAATAATGAAAAATATGCAAAAGAAGCAAATTGTGCATTAGGGGATATATATAAAATATTTTCACGTCCCGAAAAATCAGTTACTTTCTATAGAAATGCTTTAAAAATAGCACCGCAAGACACTGATATTCACTTAAAATTAGCAAGAACATACGAAATGCTTAATGATTTCAATGCGGCACTTTCTGAATACAGTCTGGCTCTAAATACATCCGGAGAAAGAGATGATATTTTAAGCTCTTTAGAAAAAATTTGGCAAAAGAAAGTGGACGAAAATCCAAAAGATGCTGAAGCCCACGCTAACTTAGGCGTAGTTCTTCAAAAAGAGAAAAGATACAATGAGGCTTTAGCGGAATATAAAAAAGCAGAGCAGTTAAACCCTGCAAATATAAATACAAAAATAAATATCGGAACATTGTATCAGGAGCAAAAAAAGTATGAAGCTGCAATACCTGTATATGATTCTATACTTCAATTGCAACCTCATAATACAAATGTAATGGTTTATAAAGCAGATTGTTTAAAAGAATTAAAACGTAATGACGACGCAATCTCATTATATAAAACAGCGTTAAATTTAGATTCGAAAAATTCCGAAATCAAAGCTAAATTATTTGAGTTAATGAAAGATACAATGCCGACGGAAGATGTACTTGCATATTTATATAAAAATGTACAAGAGACACCGATGAATGCTGATTCATACTATGAATTTGCTTATGAGTTGCATAAAGCAGGCAAAATAAATGATGCAATTGTATATTATTTAGAAACAATCAAAACGGATAAAAACAATATTGATGCGTATATCAACTTGTCGCAAGCATACAGACAAGTAAAAAATTACAATGATTCATACTCAATTATCCAAAAAGCAATGACACTTGCACCTGATAATGAACTTGTAAAAAAACAATTTAAACTTGCCTCAAGCGAATATGCGGCAAATATGTATTCAATTGCTTCAAACGCATTCCAAAGCGGAGATTTTAACAAGGCAATTGAAGAATATTCAAAAATCAATCCGCCAACGGCAGATTCTTGTATCGGTATAGCAGCTTCATACCAATCGTTAAAAAACAACAAAGAAGCTATTAATTATTATAAAAAAGCAATGGAACTCGACCCTAAAAATGCTGATTTACCATACTATATAGCTTCAATTTACGTTAACGAAAATGACTTGGTAAATGCAAAACAATATATCGAAACAGCACTTGCAAAAAATCCTAATAATACAAATGCTAAAGATTTATCTCAATATTTAACGGATAAATCGACAGATGATATGTTATCTCAAGCAGTAAACTTATATGAGGCTCAAAAGTATAAAGAAGCTATTGATTTGTTCTCAAAGGTTTTAACTGCGACGCCGAATAACGCAACTGTTTATTACTACAGGGCAATGTCTTTTGATGCTTTAAGCAACTACCAAAAAGCAATAGAGGACTACAAATCCACTTTAAAATATGCTCCGGATATGAATATTGCATATTATTCATTGGGTGTTGATTACGATACAATCGGAAACTATAAATCAGCAAAAGAAAATTATCAAAAATTTGTTTCAAATTCGGTCGATGACGATGATTATCGAAAATACGCTCAATCAAGAATAGAAGAAATAAAAGAATGACAATAACAAAAAAGAAACAAATTAAAATAGGAAACGTTACGGTTAATTCTATTGTATCGCTTGCCCCATTAGCAGGAATAACTGATTTTGTCTTGCGGCAGCTTGTACGAGAATATTCTCCGACTTGTCTTTTAATGACTGAAATGATAAGTTCGGAAGCTCTTGTTCAACATCCTGAAAGTAATATTACATATACAAATGAAAAGGAAGCTCCCGTCAGCTTTCAAATAGAGGGGCATAAACCTGAATTAATGGAGAAGTCCGCAAAAATTTTGGAGAATAAGGCTTCTATAATTGATATAAATATGGGCTGCCCTATAAATAAAATAGTAAAAGGCAATGACGGTTGTTCTTTGATGAGAAATCCGGAGTTAGCCAAAGATATTGTAATTGCAGTAAAAGAAGCGGTAAATATACCCGTAACTTGTAAATTCCGCTTAGGGTGGGGACAAGATACAAAAAATTTTGTTGAATTTGCCCAATTAATGCAATCCTCGGGAGCTTCAGCTGTTACCGTTCATGCCAGAACCCGCTCGCAATTGTATTCGGGAACTGCTTCTTGGAGTGAATTAGCTCAATTGCGAGGTGAAATAGATATTCCATATTATGCAAACGGAGATATAGTAAGCCCTGAAACGGCAAAAGAGTGTCTTGAAATTTCAAAAGCAAACGGAGTCGCAATCGGCAGAGCCTCTATGGGAGATTTATCTTTAATAAACAGAATAGAGAAATACTTAAATGAAGATATTTTAATTCCGGAACCTGACTTAAATACAAAAATTGAAATGTTAAAAAAACATTTGGATTTTGAAATTTCGTTCAGAGGAGAAGAAAACGGAATAAAATTCTTTAGAAAGTTTTATCCTTGTTACATAAAAGGAATAAGAGGCGGAGCTGAATATAGGCATAAACTTGTCACGGAATTAAACTATGACAAAATTATTTCAACATTGAAAGAAATCGTACAAAATGCAGGATGTGAATAAAAAGTTTTATGTTTACGTCATATTAACCGTAAATAATAAGTTGTATTGCGGTTATACCGATGACGTAGAAAAAAGATATAAGCTCCATAAAGAGGGGAAAGGTGCAAAATTCACAAGAGCAAATAAACCTTTTATGCTTGTTTATACGGCAGAATTTAATTCAAAAATTGAAGCTCAACAAGAAGAGAGAAGAATAAAAAAACTCTCAAGAAAACAAAAAGAAAAACTTGTTAATATGCCAACTGTAGGCTTGAGACCTTCTCAAATTTTAATGAAATCCGACAAAGTATGTTAGAGTAGACATA
>CAVEOW010000018.1:0-10784 GCA_963617295.1 bacterium
GTTTTAGCGTCAGTACCTGACGGACGAATTTCAATGAACTTATCCGTAAATTGCATAAATGTACCGTCGCCGACAAATTTGATATCAATTAGGTTATCAAAGTTTAACTCTTTGAAAGTTGACTTTAATATTGATTTTACGTTATCTAAAGTAATTAACCCTTCATATTCGGCAAGAGCCATAGTTAAATAGAACAAGTCATTTTTAGTTCTTAATGCTTCACCGTCTTTTTTAGCCTTAATTAATTTGTTAATGTCAGGCTCTGATTCGTTGTAGTATGAAATATCAACACGAATATCATATTTTGCAATAATTTCGTTTGATACAAAAATTTCTTCCAAAGCCTTTGATAGCATTTTGTTTTCGTGTTCCAGTTTTCCTGCTAAAGCGGAAGCAACAATAATAGCCTCACTTGCACTTTTCTCTCTCATTGCAATAGCAACTCTGCCGGCTTTTGATTTGATTAATTCCTCGCTGCCGATAATCATTCCGCCTGATTCTTCTCCGCCGAATATCATTCTCGGGTTTTTACCAAGGTTTACATCTCTGCCAAAGACATCTGTTATTACTACATCTTTGTTTACATCATCAATTATTTGTTTTTCGACTTTTTTCATGACATTTGCAATTTCTTTAAAGCCGACGGGAACATTTACAACTTTTACGTTGTTAAACTTAGCCCATTCATCCCAAGATTTTGCACTGGCAGTTGTTTTTATCATAAATCTTGAATGATTATCCCATCTGCCTGCTGCTTTAAGTTGTTTTGCCCAAAAGTCCATAATCAATAAGAAAGACTGATTTGCACTGTAAACACATAACACTCTGTCATTATCAAGTTTTGTATAACTGATACCGACTTCATCAAGAAAATCTACACTTGAAACTGATTCAATTTGACAAACTGTTAATCGGTCGTGGTCAGGGTCTGTAATCAAAACAACAGTTCCAATCGGATAATCTTTAAGTTTTTCATCATAATGAAGAGTATCTATAACAGGGAAGAACGGATTTCCATCCTTATTCTTTGCTAATACGGTTGCATCAACCGAATAATCATAGAAACATTTGTTTCCTTTCGGGTCAGTATCATATTTTCCTATACCGTGGAAAAACGGGTCTTCTTCAATGTTTTGCCATACAAATTTATCGCTGATATTAAATGCGGATAAAATTTTAGAAAGTGTGTTATAAGCACTTCCGCCTACATTTTCGATTATAATTTTATTTTTCAAATCAGAAATCAAATGAAGATTTTCTTTGTTAGCAACACCGTTCTGAAGATATTCTTTGTATAAATCAATACCGTTATTAATTGATTTCATAAAGTTTTCATTTATTAACGAACTATCAGACTTAGCAATTTTAATTTCGTAAGATCCGTTTTTTCTTACTTCTTCAAAAATTTCTTTAATTTTATTAACAAATTCCATAGATTCTTCCGGAAGATACTGACTTCCTTGTGAATTTAAGTCTTTTGTCGCATTTTTTACACTAATACCGTGGCTTGAAGTGATATATTCACCGCCAAGTAAATCCAGCTTAAAAGCCAAGAAAGAAGCTAGCCAAATAGGCATTGTTTTTCTTTCGTATGTTGTAAGAGTTTCAATACCCTGTGCAACTTGAACTCTTGCAATTAAATCCAAAAATTTATCAGAATTATAACGAACTTCTCTACCTGCAAGTTTTAAAATTGTTTTTCCCTGATATTTTTCCTTTGCAACAAGTGCTTTAGCATAAGTTGCAAGCATAATACCCATTATATTAATCGGGAAACGTACATCATAAGGATATAGTATATTTTGAGGACCTCTAATACCTGCAGTTGAAACAGCTGCTTCTTTTTCGTAATTATCAAGCCAATTGTTTAAATTTAAACCAAGCGGGTTATTTTTCTCATCATAAGGGAGTAAATGTTCTTTTTTAAGTGTAAATGTAAATTCATTTTTGTTATCAATGTCAATGTATTTGTTATTTTTTATATAATCAGGAGTATTTGCTTCAACTGATTTATATAATTCATTTTCTAAATCTCGGCTGTTCATATTCTACCTCTTAATTTTCCTTTTAAAATAATACTAAACACATAGAAACATAACAAGTCATAACATGTATATTTTTAAGATATAAACAAAAACTCAACCATATAATGATTGAGTTTTGATGTTGAATAAAATTTATGTAATTATTTCTTCGCTCCGCCAAGTTTTACGGTTTTACTTACAAGAAAATCTTCCAATTTATCGTATGAGTCTTGGTCTATCGCATCAATATACAGCCTTAATACAGGTTCTGTTCCGCTTTTTCTGATAAGAACAGATGAACCGTTTTCAAGGTATATTTTTAACCCGTCCCCGTTGGGTTTATATTTTCTTAATTTAGCGTCAATTTCATAAGTCTTTTCGTAATCAATATTCATGCCTGCAATTTCAGTTTCTTCCCCGTCAAAATAAGGTGTAAAACTGTTTACTGCATTATCTTTTTTATCATCGGTTGCAAACTTCATATTTATACAGTTTGTTACGTGATCCCCGCCGATTTCTGCATTGATGTCATTTAAAATCTCACTGACAGGTCTTTTTTCAGTTGCCATTAAATCAAGAATGGTTGAAATTGCAACAAATCCGTCTTTTTCGGGGATATGACCTCTTATTGTTAATCCGCCCGATTCTTCACCCACAACAATTGCAGGTTTTGACGTATGTTCAAGCTCTATCATTTTACCGCCTAAATACTTAAACCCGACAGGAGTTTGTTCTACATCAATGTCGCAGCCTTTTTTATTGAAATGTTCAACCATAGTATCTATTTTATCCGATGTTGCCTGATTTTTAACAATTGTGCCTTGCGTCATGCCTTTATTTTTTATTAAGTGATATGCACATAACATAATAACATCGGGAGTGCTGATGAATTTACCGTTTTCATCAACAATTCCAAACCTGTCGGAATCTCCGTCCGTAGCCAACCCTATTCTTAAAGGATTATCCGACTTTTTAACTTCTTTTGCCAGATTTTTCAGATTACCTGCGGTAGGATTCGGTCCTTCTGTTTTTGAACTTAGCGTTTCTTTTATCTCAATACCGTGGTCTTTCATTAAACGAGGAAAATAGTATCCGCCTGTACCGCCAAAATCTTCATAGAATATGTCTATCCCGCCATTACGAATATTATCAAAATCAATTAATTGATGTTCCTCAATATATTTATTATATAGTTCATACGGGTCAAACGGGAACGCAATTCCTCTTGCTCTTTGGTATTTATCTACCATTCCCTCTTTTGTGATTAAAGCTAAATTATCTGCAATCGGGCGAGTTTTTGTATCATCCGCAACAGAGGCTTCATCCGTCAGGAAATTATACCCGCCGTCTTGCCACGGATTATGGCTAGCCGTTAAAAGAATACCAAGAGGAACTCCAAACTCTTTTGTTGCCAGTGCCAAAACAGGAGAGGCAACGGGACTTATTTCATTTATATCGCCTTTATTTAATTGTGGAACATGTACATCTATTCCGTTACTTAAAAAGATATTTCTTATAACAGGAGCAAATCTTTTGGTAGCTTCTCTTGTATCTCCGCCAATAATAGTTGTATCTTGATTTCTTCTGTTCATATCTTTTACAACCGCATTTGTCATTGAATATACAAATTTATCGTTGAATTTATCATCAAGAGCTGCCCTATACCCTGATGTTGAAGTTTTTAACTTGTTAGAGGCAGATTCCCCCTCTTGAGCGGATAGAAGTTTTTTATCTCTTGCGGTAAATGAAACAGTATCATATACGGGTTTAAATAAAAATTTATTTGTAACTTTAGGTGTAAATACCCCTACGGCGAGCCTTGAAAAAGGACTGTTAATACTCTGAATTCTCATTACTTTCTCCTTATCACATATCCGTTAATTACTAAATGCAGAAATCACAGTGATTTTAGCATAAATCAAATATTATTTGTATATTTTTATTCTAAGTTGTATTTTAACTTAATATTTAATAACAATTGTCATAAAAACTTTAATTGGAAATTCGTTTAATGTAAAATATCTTTATCGAAAACAAATTCGGTAGCAAAAATATTTATATTGAGATTTTAAATGAGTATGAATTTCCTGTTAGAAAACGCAACGAAACATATAGATAAAATTGTTAAGCCTGACTTTTCAACGGCGACAGGCAGAGAAGTTATGGCAATGTATTTGTATTCAAAATTCAAACAAATTTTAGAGTACGATAAACAAAGTAACTCACCTATTTTTAAAAGTGTTCATCCTAATTTTATTCCAAGGTTTATAAAAAGACTTATTCAAATGCCGGAAAAGCATTTTCTTATCGGCATAAGCGGTGAATCGGCAAGCGGTAAAACAACAATATGCAACACAATAAAAGATGTTACCGAAAGATTGGATATGCCTGTTGAAATTATGAGTGCAGATAATTATTTCAAAGATATATCTTCATTAATTGCCGAATATGGTTCTTTTGATAAACTTTTAGCTTCGGGATATGATGTTGACTCCCCTAACAATTTTGATTTAAGTCAATTATTTGAAGATTTAAACTTGCTCTCACAAGGTAAAGATGTTTATATTCCAAAATATTTGGTTAACGGAACAGGTAAAGTTGTTCCGAAAGCAGTATTAAAGCAGGCAAAAAAGGTTATTGTTGTTGAGGGTATGGCAACAATGTACGGTGATGTCGCCGATTTATTTGATTTAAAACTTTATGTTGATATTGACCCTGAAATTCAAGAAAAGTGGTTTGTATATAGAGCTCAAACTTCAAGAAATCAAAACGAAGAAAATGCAAGAAAACAACTTGCATACGTTCGTGAGGCATCTAAAAAGTATATTCTTCCTAAAAAAGATAACTCCGATATTATTATTAACGGAGCATCTTCTCTTGAATATTTTTCTCAAATCATCAACTATATATATACAATTACCAACAATTTTTCAGCTTAAACTATTTCATTAATATACATAAAAAATTGCGTTTATTTATTTTGTGCAATTGTTTCTATTTTACAAACAACTGCATTGTCAGATTTTCTCGTTTGTATAAAATATGAATGTTCTTTGCTTTCAAAAAATTGACATTTTATTTCATCATTCAAGAAGCATTCTTTTATGAACTTTATTTTATAAGATTGTATGTTATGAGTCGCCAAGTACTCGTTAGATACTGTATTTATTGCAAATGCCGTATATTTAATATTGTTCATGTGATGATTAAAATCCAAATCAAAAATTCCGACTTTATAATCTTTTTCAAATAAGAGAGTCCCGTTTTCTTCAAATCCGAATTTTGAATGTTCTCTAAATACAGGTTCATTATATACTTCAAAATCTTTTAACAGTTCCGTAGGGTTTATCGGATGTCTTGTATTTGAATTTAAAATAAACCATAAGCTATCACCTTTTGCGATGATTTTTCCTTTATAATTAATTTCAAAATCCACATAAATTCTAAGTTTTGTAATTTCAGATACCCAAACCGTTACGGATACTTCTTCACTCCAAAATGGCATTTCACCTGTAAATTCAATATGCATTTCGCTTACAACCCAAAATAGATTTTGGTCAACAATGTCAAAGGCTGCAAGTTTCTTATCTTTACAATAGAGTGCAAATGTTTCCTGAAAGTATCTTGATACTTCCATTTTCTTTAACAAATACTCAGAGTCCATCTCAAGAGAACGGACATTATAAACTTTTGTATATTTCGTCATAATTTTTCCTTTGTTTTCCTTATTATATTATAAATTTAATTGATTGAATATATTTTTGTTCCGTAATATAATGTCGATTGATTAATTAGTCGGGATAATAACAATGAAAGCATATACAAAAGGTGTATTAAACGGAATTTTGGCTTCCGTAAGCTACGGAACAAATCCTTTTTTCTCTTTACCGATGTACTCTCGTGGTATCGGTGTTAATTCCGTATTGTTTTACAGATACTTTATAGCAAGCCTTGTATTCTTTTTATGGATTAAGTTTGTAAAAAAAGTATCGCTAAAAATAACAGTTAAAGAGGGATTTCAACTTTTTGCATTGGGGCTTTTATTTTCCCTCTCATCGTTAACCTTGTTTGCAGCGTTTAACTATATTGCCTCCGGAATAGCCTGCACAATACTGTTTATTTATCCGATTATGGTTGCACTTATAATGTTTATTTTTTATAAAGAAAAAATAACAAAAAGTGTTGTATTTGCTATATTTTTAACAAGTATTGGTATAATGCTGCTTTCAAAAAGCACAGGGAAACTGAATTTTCACGGAATAGAACTTGTTCTTCTCTCGGCACTTCTGTATTCGCTTTATATTGTTTTTGTTAACAGAATTAAATCAATATCCCAAATGCAGCCTGAAAAATTAACATTTTACGTTATGTTATTCGGATTGATGGTGTACATTGTCAACCTTGACTTCTGCACTAAATTGCAGCCCTTAACATCTCCTTTTTTATGGTTGTGTGCATTAGGTTTATCATTAATCCCGACAATCATTTCGGTTGAAACAATAAATAAAGCAATCAGAGTTATAGGGTCAACAAAAACAGCAGTACTTGGGGCATTAGAGCCTATAACAGCAAATATTCTCGGTGTTATATTCTTCCATGAAGCAATGACACTTAAAATATTTATAGGTATTTGCCTTATTATTTCAGGCGTTATGTTTATAATTTTACATAAAGATAAACATTTAACAGAGTAATTATACCTTGTCTATAATTCCGCCACCAAGGACAATTTCGCCATTATATAAAACAACAGATTGACCTGCTGCGATTGATTTTTGCATATTTTCAAATTCAACTTCAATATCACCGTTTTCAAGCGGAGTTACGGTAACTTCCTGCGGAGTTTGAGATGAGCGAATTTTTGCACAACATTCAAACTTTTCAACAGGTTGTTCTCCTGAAATCCAATTGATTTTTGTAGCGGTTAATTTATCTTTCATTGCAGAATCTTTAAATCCTACAACAACTTCATTTGTATCTTTTCTTAATTCTATTACATATAACGGTTCGGTTGAACTTACGCCTAGACCTTTTCTTTGTCCGATTGTATAGTTCCAAATACCATTATGTTTGCCGAGTACTTTACCGTTTTTATCTATAATATTGCCGATTTTATCTTCTATTTGAAGAAGTTCATTGTAATCTCCCTCATAGAAATCCTGACTGTCAGGCTTATCCGCAACTTTTAGTCCGTGAGTCTTAGCGTAAACTCTAATTTCTTCTTTGGTGTGAGTACCTAAAGGCATAATAATATTTTTTAATTGGTCTTGAGTTAATCTGTACAAGAAATAAGACTGATCTTTTTTCTCTTCAATTCCTCTTTTTAAAACAAATTTACCGCTTTCTGTTTCCTCAACTCTTGCATAATGCCCTGTCGCAAATTTGTCATATTTAATACCGTTTTCTTTTGCCAAGTGAGGAAGTAAGTCAAACTTCATAAGAGCGTTGCACCAAACGCAAGGGTTTGGAGTTCTTCCTGATAAGTAATCTCTTCTGAATGCGTTTAGGACTACTTCTTCATACTGTTTTGCACAATCAAAAACATGAAATTCTATACCGATATCTTCACATATTTTTTTAGCAGCTTCAATATCTTCTTTTTCATTCGGACCAAAGCAGGCACCGTGAGTTTTTTGCGGCATATTTTTGCCTATTTTCTCATAAACTCCGCCTTTGCCCCAAATAGCCATTGTAACACCTGTTACTTCATGACCTTGTTCTTTTAGCATTAAAGCTGTTACGGAAGAATCAACGCCTCCGGACATTCCGACTAATACTTTCATTTATTCCCTTACGCTTTCATCATTCTCTCTATACATAATGTTGCTTTTTCCTGAACATCTTTATCGATAGTTATTTCATTTGATTCATTTAAAAGCACATTATAAATATCAGAAAGAGTGTTATGTTTCATATTTTGGCATATTAATTTTTGGCTTAATAAATGGAAAGTTTTATCACTGCAATCTCTTATAAGCCTGTCTAAAACACCTTTTTCAGTTGCAATTACAAATTCTTTTTTGTCTGATTTTTTTGCGTATTCCATTATTTCTTTTGTAGAACCGACAAAATCTGCAGCTTCAGAAACTGTTGTATGACACTCAGGATGTGCCAAGATTTCGGCATTCGGATATTTCTTTCTGGCTTCATTAATATCTTCAACTCTGACTCTTAAATGAGTAGGACAATAGCCTGTATAAGTATGAACTTTTACATTTCCTAATTGTTTTTCAACCCACTTGCCCAAATAAGTATCCGGCAAAAATAATATTTCATCCGCATTTAAACTTTTTGCGATTTTTATTGCGTTTGAACTTGTACAACAAATATCACAGTGAGCTTTAACTTCGGCTGTTGAATTAATATAGCATACCGTCGGTATATTAGGATAATCGGCTTTAAACTTTTCAAGTAATTCAACATTAATCATATCTGCCATTAAGCAGCCTGAATTCATGTTAGGCAAGAGTACCTTTTTATCGGGATTAAGCAATTTTGCAGACTGTGCCATAAAATAAACACCTGCAAAAACAACTATATCAGCATTTGTTTCTTTTGCTTTTTTGCTTAAATAAAACGAATCACCAACATAATCAGACACTTTATCTATTTCAATATTTTGATAGCAATGTGTTAAAATAATTGCATTTTTTTCTTTTTTTAATTTCTTAATTTCGTCTATGTAATTCATACTTTATTCCGCAAATTGTGCTTTACCATAACATATTACAAAAAAAGCTATTTTTCAATTGTTACTTTTATTTGTTACTTGTATGTATTTAATATTACTTTAATTATTTTTTCCATAGAGGTTTAACATGTTTTGTTGTGCAAAATAGGTATTTATGATTGCTTTTTCCTTACTATCATTTACAAAAAAGATGTAATCCCTTTCTTCACAGTGAAGAACAACATAATCTTTGTAATAATTAATTGCTTTAATCTGCTCCCACGGAGTAAAGGCAACAACATTATCTACAACTTCATCATTATCAAAAAAGTTATCATCTTCGCTATTTTCCGGGATTTCTTCATCAAAAAATAACCAATATACCCCGCTTTTATCTATTGCGGTAATGATATTTTCCATTTGATTATATAACCTGTTATATTGGATAAAGACTGCAATTTTAGAAACAAAATGTACGAGCATTAAAAGCAACAAAAAAATTAACTTGTCTGCAATCCGAGTTGTTTTATCTGCAAAGAAATATAGGGTTAAGAAACATAAAGATATCCAAATTGCGTATAAAGTTGAAAGCTGCATTGATTTTGGATTAAAAAATGTCGCCCACAAAAATTTTAATCTTGAAATTTTTTGATCAATAATTTGGCTTACAATAGTTTGAGGTTCACAAATAAAATTCTTTATCGGGTAAGTACTTTTTATTGAGTCATATCCCCTGTAAATACCAAATATTCCTATTAGTGCAACTGAAAGAAGGAATACGGTTACTAAAATTCCCGATTTTAAATTTCCGATTTCAACTGTAGCTATCATCGGTAAAAAGAAGACAGATATACAAGATAAGAATATCAGACCGGAAATAAGAATTGTACTTATACCCTTTATATAGCATATTTGTCTGTAGTTTAACATAATTATCTTAATTCCTCATATTTTCATTATATTGAACTCGGTCTGCAAGTTCTTTATCCGCCTCTATTTTTTGTTTCAACAATGAAATATCCCAGTATTTATTCTTTACGTCAATCGTAGTGCAAAAAGGCAGGTTTAAAGTGTTTTCTTCAAAATAAAACATTTTAGGACAATCTTCAGATTTATTGTTATACATTACAATACTTTTTATCTTATAAGTCGGATTAAAAACTATCGAATCAATTGTGTATGTATCGCAATTAAAACATAAATTGTGGAATTTATTATCATAAAATTTTTGATTATTGTCAGTGGGAGATATAAACATAACTTTCTCTGCATTTATAAAATGTTTATATTCACTAATCGTTTTATGAAATAAATAAGAGTTCTCTATTTGATATATTGTATTTATTATTCCGACAATTAAAATTACAAAAAAAGTATTATATAAAATAACATTTAGCTTTTTAGCACAAATTTTATTTGAAAATATATCAATTAATATCGGGATAAACATAAAAATCGGAAATATTCCAAATAAAAGGATTCTTCTTGGAAAGAATTGGTAAGAAATCGGATACTCTCTAAATAGAATTAAAAATACAAAAGAAAATATAGCGGTAATAATATATTTTGTTTTTGTTGAAAAATATGATTTATTAAAATAAATAATAATCAAAATCAAAATTAATAGAAAAGTATAATCTAACAGAGTAGTTTTCATCGTTAGAAATTCAATAATTTCACCGATTTCAAATAAAATTCTTTCTTTGAATAAAAAATCAACAGGAAATTTTGAGTAAAAATAAAAATAAGAAAAAGGCATTAATAAAGCATTTAAGGCTATAAAATATTTGATAATTTTGTTTTTTAATTTAATTTCCTTTCGAGAATGATATAGTGCAGAAAAAAGCAGAAATATGGACGAATATACTACTATTTCAGAAGAGTTATAAGAAATTATCAATAGAAAAATGATTACACAAATATCAAAAATATTGTAATCAATCTCCGAAACCGCATAATGAAAAAGCAAAAAGAATATAGGAGCGGCTAATAGAACTTCAACTACAGAGTAGAAACTGGTAGGAATAGAAAAGAAAATTAATATTGCAAAAGCCATTATAGCAATATCATATCTTTTTGAACGTTTTGAG
>CAVEOW010000019.1:0-10183 GCA_963617295.1 bacterium
GCTGATATGATTGAACAAAAAGACTTTGATATTAACATTGCAGGCGGTTTTATAAATTTTAAATTAAAAAGCGGTCTGCTTGATGATATTCTTGTTGAAATTTCATCTAAAGGACTTGATTATGCTAAAAATAACCAAGGCAAGGGTGAAAAGGTTATTCTTGAGTATGTAAGTGCTAACCCGACGGGTCCATTCCATATCGGGCATGGCAGATGGGCTGCAATGGGCAGTGCTTTAGCTAATGTTATGAAGTACTCTGGTTATGATGTTTATCAGGAATTTTACATTAATGATGCAGGCAGTCAAATTCAAAAGTTAGGCAAGTCTTTATATATAAGAATATTAAAAGAATTTGGTGTTGATATTGATTTCCCGACTGATGAAGTTGAAGCAAAAAATTTCTATACGGGTGAATATTTGATTCCGATAGCAAAAGAGTTTATTAAAAATGACTCTGAAAAGGCAAATGAAATTAAAAATGATTATGCGGGCGAATTTAACCCCGAGCATTTAAAATATCTTTCAAAGTATGCAAGATTAAAGATGTTGAGTTTACAAAAAGGTTTACTTGAAAATTTTAATACTCATTTTGATAATTTCTTTAGTGAGTTAACCTTGCATGAATCGGGTCAGGTAGAAAAATGTATTGATAAACTTAAAGAACTTGGCGTTATATATGAAAATGAAGGTGCTACATGGTTTGCTTCTTCAAAATACGGTGATGACCAAGACAGAGTAATTAAGAAAACTGACGGTGCTTATACATATCTGACTGCTGATATTGCATATCACTATAATAAATTACAAAGAGGGTTTGACAGGTTAATCAATATTTGGGGTGCGGATCACCACGGTTATATCCCCAGAATGAGAGCTGCAATAGAAGTTTTAGGATATAATCCCGATTCGTTGGAAGTGCTTTTAGGTCAGTTGGTTAACCTTGTAATAAACGGGGAAGAAGTCAGAATGGGTAAACGTACAAAAATGATTACTCTTGATGAACTTATTGAAGAGGTTGGGGTTGACGCTACAAGGTATTGGATGATAATGAGAAGCATTGATACAACTTTAGATTTTGATATTGAACTTGCAAAGTCTAAAACAGATGAAAACCCGGTATTCTATGTTCAATATGCACACGCAAGAGCTTGCTCTATTTTAAGACATGTTCTTCAAGAAAAATTTGATGTTATTAATAAAGAAGTTCAATCTCCTCAAAATGTCGATATTAAAGCTGTTATCGATAATTTAAAGAAAGAAGATTATGAAGTTCTTTGGACTTGCGGTGATGATAAGGCTATGGAAACAACTAAAAAGTTGTTATTAAAATTGGAAGAATATAAATCAGTAGTTCAAAATGCGGCGAAAAACAGAACTCCGTATTTACTTACAAAATATTTACAGGAATTAGCTGCCAATTTCCATCAGTTCTATGCAGGTTCTAAGGTAATTGTTGATGATAAAAACCTGATGTATGCAAGATTATCAATAGTAAATGCCGTAATTATAATTCTTAAATCTGCCATGAATTTAATAGCCGTAAGTGCACCCGAAAGAATGTAACATAATATAAGAAATATAATTATAATTATTAATATGTTTGTTGTATAATGTAATTTATTATTGCGTAATTTAGCAAACAGATCGGCGGAGGACGTTATTTATGACCGTTAAGGATTGGTTCGAACAAAGAAAAGAAATGCAGATTGCGAGAAGAACGCAAGACACGCAAATTAACGATAAAGTAGGCAAATTATGGGTAAAATGTTATAATTGTAATTCTCAACTCTTAAAAAAAGATGTTGAAGATAACTTGGATGTTTGTCCTAAGTGCAATTATCATTTTAGAATTAATGCTAAAACAAGAATTAAACAACTTTTTGATGAGGGTACTTTTGAAGAATTATTCGCTGATATAACAGCTGCTGACCCTTTAAAATTTACGGATACGGAACCGTATAAAAAAAGAGTTGAAGAAGCGAAAGCAAAAACAAAATTAAATGACGCTGTTATTACAGGTGTAGGTAAAATTAACGGGCATGAAGTTTCTGCCGCAGTTATGGATTTTGAATTTATGGGCGGTTCAATGGGCAGTGTAGTCGGTGAGAAAGTTACACTTGCTATGGAAGAAGCTCTAAAACGTAAAATCCCTATGATAGCAGTTACTGCATCAGGCGGAGCAAGAATGCAGGAAAGTATTTTAAGTTTAATGCAAATGGCTAAAACAAGTTGTGCCGTTGCAAGACTTAATGAAGCAGGTATTTTATATATAACCGTTTTAACCGAACCTACATTTGTCGGTGTAACCGCAAGTTTCGCTACATTAGGTGATATTATAATAGCCGAACAGGATGCAAGAATCGGTTTTGCAGGAAGAAGAGTTATTGAGCAAACTATTAAACAAAGTTTGCCTGCTGACTTCCAAACTGCAAATTATTTAATGAAATACGGACAAGTAGATATTATTTCTTCAAGAGCAGAATTAAAATCTACAATTGCAAAACTGATTGACTTCCACAAAAAATAGGAGCTGGAAATGGCAATATTGGAATTTGAAAAACCACTATACGAAATAAAAGAAAAAATTGATGAACTAAAACAAATAAGTGAAAATTCGGGTATGGACGTGAAAGAACAAATTGAAACTTTTGAGAAACAGGCTTTAGAATATAAAAAAGAATTGTACGCAAATTTAACTCCTGCTCAAAGATTGCAAATTGCAAGACATGCAGACAGACCTACTTTTCTTGATTATATCAGCTTGATTACCGAGGATTTTATAGAACTCCACGGTGACCGTGAGGGTACTGACGACAGGGCTATAATTGGCGGTATTGCAAAAATTGGAGATGACAATGTTGTTATTGTCGGGACTCAAAAAGGTAAGACTACTAAAGAAAATCTTATTTATAACTTTGGTATGCCGCAACCTCAAGGTTACAGAAAGGCTTTGCGTTTATTTGAACACGCAAACAGGTTTAATTTGCCTATTGTTACAATTATCGATACTCCGGGGGCATATCCGGGTATTAAAGCGGAAGAAACCGGTCAAGGTGTTGCTATTGCTACTAACCTTAGAGAAATGGCTAAATTCGGAGTTCCGATTATTGCCGTTATTTCAGGTGAGGGATGTTCAGGCGGTGCTTTAGGTTTGGCGGTTGCAGATAAAGTCTTTATTCTTGAACATGCATATTATACGGTTATTTCACCTGAGGGTTGTGCTTCAATTCTTTGGAGAGATTCTTCAAAAGCAAATGAGGCTGCTAAAGCTCTTAAAATTTCAAGTGAAGATCTTCACAAATTAGGAATTGTTGACGGTATTGTAAAAGAACCTTTAGGCGGTGCTCATTGTGATTATAAAACTATGGGTAACTCTTTAAAGAAAACTATCGTTAAAGCATTAAAAGAGCTTAAAGAAAATGATGCTGAAACTCTCAGAAATGAAAGATATAATAAATTCAGAAGAATGGGTATATTTTGTCAGTAAATAATAAAACATATTGGGAAGTATGTATTGATATAAATCCGATTTGTGCCGACGTACTTTGCGACATTATTCAAACAAACTTTGATTGTGAGGGTATTGTTACCGCAGAGGAAAAGTATAAAAATTTAGAACTTGTTTCAACTACGGAAAATACTTTGAAAGCATATATAGTGGCTGATGTTCTTAATTTTGATGATGTTCAGCATTTCTTTAATCTGAAAAAGCAAGAATTAATTGAAAGAAATGCTTTTGATTGTGACTTGGGTACTTGGAAAGTTTCAATCAAGAAACAAGAAATTGTTGATTGGTCAAAAAAATGGAAAGAGCATTGGAAACCGACAAAAATTTCGGATAGAATTGTTATTTGTCCGACGTGGGAAAAGTATTCTCCGAAAGATAATGAAATAATTGTAAATATTGACCCCGGGAATGCTTTTGGTACGGGTACGCATGCAACTACGCAATTGTGTGTTAAGGCTTGTGAAAAGTATATGCAAAATAACTCAGTTATTGCTGATATTGGTTGCGGGTCAGGTATTCTTGCTATTTGTGCAAAAAAATCAGGTGCAGATATAGCTGATGCAGTTGATACTGATGATACCGCAGTTGAAACCGCAAAAATTAATGCAAATGTAAATCACGAAAATGGAATAAAATTTCAAGTCGGTACTACTGATTTATTAAAAGACGAAACTTATGATTTTGTTTTTGCAAACATTTTACATAATGTTTTGGCTCAAATCATGCCTGATTTAAAACGTATTATGAAAAAAAATGCTATAATTGTTTTAAGCGGAATTCTTGACGGCAAAGAGGGAGTTGTTTTAGATGCGATATCGGCAAATAAAATGACATTGCTTGAAGAAATGCGACAAAAAGAGTGGATAGCATACGTTGTAAAAAAGGAGAGTTAAATGTCAAAGACTGCAATTATAATACCTGCAAGATACAATTCTAAAAGATTACAAGGAAAACCGCTTTTAAAAGTGTGTAATAAACCTATAATTCAATGGGTTTGGGAACGGGCAAAAGAAGTAAAATCCGCTGATATGGTAATAATTGCAACCGACAATCAGGAAATTTTTGATTGTTGCAGGTCTTTTGGTGCAGATGTTGAAATGACTTCCGAAAATCATAAATGCGGAAGCGACAGGATAGTCGAAGTTGCTCAAAAATATCCTGAAATTGAGTATATTATTAATCTTCAAGGTGATGAACCTATGATTAATCCTGATTGTGTTGAAAAGGTAATAAAACTTGTTAAAGAAGATAAAACCGCAGATATTTCAACTCTTTTGGCAGAAATAAAAGATGAAGATTTAGATGACCCGAATATGGTTAAGTGTGTTACTGATATTAATGGTTTTGCGTTGTATTTCTCTCGCTCTAAAATTCCTTATGAAAGAAATAAAGATATAGCGACATTCTACAAACATATTGGAATATACGGTTATAAGAGAGAGTCTTTATTTAAAATGACAAAGTTTTCTCAACCTGATATTGAAAGAACTGAAAGTCTTGAACAATTAAGAGCTTTATACAATGGTATGAAAATTAAAACCGCAGTTGTGGAGTATAATTCAATCGGAATTGATACTATTGAAGATTTTAATGCGTTTAAAAAATTAGCGGAAAAAGAATAGTTATGGGTGATGAAGTAAAAAATGATAATGAAAATAGAATGCTTGTAGTTATTCTTTTTACGATATTTGCAATGATTGCCGAAATATATTTCGGACGCCGAACAAATTCTATGTCGTTGCAAATGGAGGGTTGGCACATGAGTTTGCATGTGTTGACATTAGGTTTAACTTATGTAGCTTATGTTTTGGCAAGAAAACTTAAAGACTCACCTCTCTTTGCAAACGGAACAGGTAAAATCGGCGTATTGGCAGGTTATACAAGTGCTTTATTCCTTTCAATTATGGGTTTGCATATTATGTTTGAATCTTTTATCAGATTTTTTCAACCCGAAAAAATTAATTTCAATGAAGCAATTTTAGCCGCTATTTTTGCGTTGGTCATCAATTATATTTGTATTGCGGTTATGGAAGATAAATTTCATCTGCATAAACATATTCATAAAGAAACTAAGGATTATAATTATAAAGCGGCTTATTACCATATTTTATCGGATGTTATGATTTCTGTGTTAACAATAATTGCACTTGTAATCGGTAAATATACTGATTGCACACATCTTGATGCTTTAACAGGCATATTCGGAGCTGTTCTTATTCTTGTTTGGTCGTTTAAACTTCTTAAAAATACGGTTAAAATACTTATTGATATGAAAGCATAGCTAATTTATTGTAAAAAATCATTTATATTTTATTGACTGAACTTAAAATTTCGGTTAATTTGTTCATAGCAAAAAGGGATAATTATGTCAGAAGAAAAAGAGTATTCACCTCAAGAAGAATTTGCAAATTCATTTTCGCACGCATTAGGTGCATTGTTATCAATATACGGAA
Organism: bacterium; assembly: GCA_963617295.1. Classification (GTDB taxonomy): domain Bacteria; phylum Cyanobacteriota; class Vampirovibrionia; order Gastranaerophilales; family Gastranaerophilaceae; genus Avigastranaerophilus. The sequence continues at coordinate 5,962 of CAVEOW010000019.1, forward strand.
TTGTAATGTTGATAGTTGCTTCAAGTACTCCAATCGAGAAAGCTTCAACTGCGATATACGGTGCTACGATGTTTTTGTTATTTCAATCTTCAACTTGTTATCACGCAATTACTAACAAGACAGCCAAAAAGGTATTCAGAAAAATTGACCATTCTGCAATTTATCTTTTAATTGCCGGTACATATACTCCAATTTTGTTGTTATCAGTGCCATTTCCGACGTCAGTTGCACTTTTGGCGATGATTTGGTATTTGTCGGTTGTCGGGATTGTATTCTCCTGTATTACTTTAAAATTTAAGTATTTATCTACGGGATTATATTTGCTTATGGGTTGGTTATCCGTATTTTTGTTTTGGACGCTTTGGAAGGCAGGTTTTGCAGATACGGTTTGGTTGCTTTTAGGAGGCGGGGTTTGCTTCTCTATAGGTTGTATTTTTTATCTTTCAAAGAAACCTTTTATGCACTCGATTTGGCATTTGTTTGTATTAGCCGGTGCAATAATGCATTATTTCTCAATTATGGCATTGGTTATAAAAGGATAGGATAATTATAATGTGTGTAATTGCTTTAAAAAAATATTATAATTAAAACCTGCCGGTTAGTTATTTTCTAATTAAGTTAAAAAAATATTTTGCATTTTGTTTGAGCTATAATTAGAAAAAGGCAGTAACATTATGACAGATAACTCTACAATTAAAGAATATGAAATAAGAAGTTATGAATTAAATGCTAATATAGAACTTAAACCGTTTGTATTATTGCATTATTTTGAAGATGTAGCGTACGAAAATGCAGAACGGTTAGGTTTTGGTTTTTCTGCCACATACCCTAACGGTTATGGCTGGTTTTTAATTAAATATCACATGAAATTTGATAAATTACCGTCGTGGGAAAATGTTAAAATCAAAACTTGGGCATCTGAAAACAAGGGTATTCAATGCCGAAGAGAGTTTGAAGTATATAATAAGGATAACGAGAAAATCGGTTCAGTTTCAAGCCTTTGGGTTTTGATTGATATGAATACGAAGAAAATTGTTAATTCTAAAAAAGTTTTAAATTTTCCGCCGCTTTCAGGAGAGTTCGCTCTTGATACGAAATTTGAGAAAATTCCCGTGATTGAAAGAATTGATAACGAAATTATCTTAACGGCTTCTTTTGAAGATATTGATATGAATAAGCATGTTAATAATTCTAATTACATTATTTGGGCAACAAAAGCGTTAGATAATGAATTTTTAATGAATAACTCAATGAAAGAAATTGAGATTTATTATAAACATGAAATTAAATGCGGTGATTCTATCAGCTCAAAAGTTCAATATGACAGTGAAAACAATGTAACATTACACTCTTTTACTGAAATAAGTCAAAATGTTGAAGCTGCACAAATAAGAATTCATTGGCAAAAAAGGAATTAAATTGTTTTTCTTTCTTTTATTTCTTTTATTTTCGCTCTTACGTTTTCATTCATTTTATTGTTAATTGATTTAAGGTCAGTGAAAGCAAGTTTTATTTCTTCACTTGTAGCCTTTTTACTATTTAATTCCGCTAATTTTGACTGAATTGTAATTTCACACTTTTCAATAATTGAAAGAACTTCTTCAATTTCAGAATTAGTAAATCCGATATTTTTTAATTCATTTTCTAAATTTGTTTTATTGTTTATTTCTTTATTTTCGTCTAAAGAACTCATAATTATATTTGATTCCTGCTATATTTAATAATATCTTCTGATTGCTCACATATTTCTATTTTTAAATTATTATCATTTGCCAATTTGTGGAAATAGTCATAAAGTTCAAAATAGTGGCTTGGAACTCTTTTGTGCATTGCATACTTATATTTCCCATAATCAATATCAAGTCGAACATTTTTTACCCCGAGAGAAACAACTAAGTTTATGAATTTTTCAATTTCTTCTTTGTTGTCATTTGCATTATCAACGATAATATATTTTAAAACAATTCTGTCTTTAGCATTTTCTGTATATGAAATGTAAGATTTTATGTTGTTGACAACAGAATCAAAACAATCAACCTGCTTAATTTTTAAATAAGTTTCTCTGCAACCTGAATCTAATGAAATAACTATTCTGCATTTATTCTGTTTAAATGCTTCTTTTATAGCATCTGAATATTTAATTCCTGATGAAAATATTTCTATACAGGAATCTAAATAATCTGATAATATTGAAAATAATTCTTCAAATTCGGGGTAAATTGTTATTTCACCGCCACTCATATATACATAAGCATTTTTTGATAAAATATTTTTCTCTATCATAGTTTTAATTATTGGAACAACTTTGTACTTGTATCCATTTTCCACTTTCCCAAATGCACAATAAGTACATTTTGCATTACAAGTCATGAAATTTTGAAAGTAAATTTTTTCAATTTTATTATCAAAATTTTTAATTTTATTTTTACTTATATAATTGTTTAGTTCGCAGCAATCTTTACATTCATCAGGGTACCATTCGTTGTCTTTATTGTTTATGAAATTAACAACCTTTTTTCTGCAATTATATATATGGTCTAAATTAATACAATTAGTATGAGGTTCTTTATAAAATATTGGACCTTCAACATTTGAACAACAAGCTCTAATATTATCATAGAAAAAATGTATTGAATGTTTTAAATAAATACAATCCAAATATTGTTTTTTCTCTTTTTTTAACCAACTAAACATGAAAATATCCTTTTACACTAATACTTTAATTTTATTTCTTTTTTTAGACAGAAACTCTATATGTTCTTTTTTTATTACTTCTCCCGGGAGTAAAATCGGAACTCCCGGCGGATAGTCGCAAACTACTTCCATACAAATTCTTGAAAGTGAAAATTTTAAATCAACTTCAGATGAATTAGCACCCCAAACAACAGACGGAGTATATCTTACTCGGGGTTCAACATTGCCGAACACTTTGTTATCTTCTTCATTTTCCGTGATTTTAATATTATCGGCACATAATGACATTAATGCTTTTTCAAGTTTTTGAAGTTTTCCTTTAGTTGTTCCCATACCTGTCAAGAAAAGGACGGATTTTTCATTTGCAAGTTCATCTTCGATTTTGTATTTATCAAACAGTATATCTGAAAGTTCAAATCCTGAGATATTAGTAACTTTAACAAGAATTTTAGTTACGTCATTATTATTTGCATATATTTCTATATTTGGCAGTGTTTTTAGACTTCTGATTAATCTGTTAACATTTTTGATTGTTTCAGAAAGTTGATTTTTACCTTTTTCGGAGTTTAAAAAGTTTACCGTTGATTCAATATTTAATAATAACGGGTAGGAGGGCGAAGTTGTTGTTATTATATTTAGAGCCTGTTGAATAACTTTAGGGTTAATATCTGATGAGCAGCCTATATGCAGTAATGCACATGGGTTTAATGCTCCCGCTGTTTTGTGGAGAGATTGTACTACAACGTCAGCTCCTTGTAAAAGCGACGGGGTTCCCATTGATTTATGGAAATTCCATAATGCTCCGTGGGCTTCATCTACCAGTAGTCTTACTCCGTATTTTTTGCAAACTTCTGAAATTCTTTGAATATCTGACATATAACCCTCGTAAGTCGGGTTTGTCATTATAAAAAGTTTAATATCCGAATTTCTTTTTAAGATTTCGTCGAGATTTTCAATGTTTATTGATTCATAAACCCCCCATTCTTTATTATAATGAGGCATTATCCAAATTGGAATGGCACCTGATACAACCAGTCCGTTGTAAACAGATTTATGGCAATTTCTTGCAATTAAAACTTTCTCATTTCTTTTTAAAAGAGCAAGCATTGCGGCAACAATCCCCGATGAGGATCCGTTTGTAAGTAGAAATGAATCTTTTGCTCTATATATTTTTGCTATTTCATCTTCTAAAAGTTTTATTTGACCGATAGGGTTTGCCAAATTATCAAAACCCTCTATTTCCGAATAATCACAACTGTAGAATTTACTTCCGAGCATTTGTGCAGAGTCGGGTGGAACAAATTCTCCTTGCGAATGTGACGGAGTTGTAAATAATGTTCTTTTATTTTGCTTAAAATTTTTGATTAATTTTATAATTGACATACAATAATAATATTAAATAAATGTAAATATTCATATACAATATTAAAAAATATGAATTTGAAAGGTTTTATGAATTACGAAGAAGCAAAAAACAGGATAAGTGATTTAAAGAAAATAATACTTGAAAATAATGAGGCTTATTATC
>CAVEOW010000020.1:0-9943 GCA_963617295.1 bacterium
CTCACTAATAAACTGTAATGCAATACCAAAGTTCGCATAAGAAGATGCTCACTTGTCGCTGTATTGCATAACATTTATTGTTCGTTTCGCTATGGTTGCATAACTATAAATTAATTTTAGAATGTCTGCTGAGCATACTTGTCTATCAAATAAAGCCCTTGCGACACTGAAATAAATTCAGGGTGACATGTTTTTTTAGATTATTAATATACATGTCATTCTGAAAGATTAGAAAAACGAGTGTTAGCGTAGTTTTTCAATCTGTTCAGAATCTCATACAGTTTCTATCTGATTAGTAAATCAGAACTACAATTGATTATTGATAGGCATTCAACCATATATGGAATTTTGTAACCTCGCTTATTAAAACAACTACAAAAGCCCGTCTGTTTGAAAATAAGAAGAAAGTTATATTAACCTACCCGTAAGGGTCAAAGTTTGACTCTAAAATAACAGTGTCCTCACGTTCATCTATAAGATACGAATAATAATTAATTGCATAAATACCCATCATTAAACTATCGGCGAAATCGGGGCTTTCACCTTGCTCCGATTTCATTTCTTTTTTAGATTGTATGAAGATTTGTCCGTTTGGTTTGTATGATTTTTTTATGTATTCAAGCTGTGATATGGTTAAATCCGATGATATTTTTAACCACTCATTATCTATGAAATCTTTCAAGGTTAAATACCCGTCTGCCCGCCGATTTAGTGCGTTTGGTCTGTTGCCGGTTGCCGCACCGTTAAATTTTATGGTATTGGATATAACATTTTTTATGCTCACATAAATAGAATAACCAAGCCCGTCTGCGTCAAGAATTAATAATTGAGGTTTCCATTTTGAATACAAATTAATAATTTTTCCTTTTGTAATATCCGTATCAGGCTCGCTCCAGTGTTCTTGACACTCTAACGCCCATTCTGTATTACTTTTTGATTCAATTAGACTTGCAACACACAAGTCGCCTCCGTTACCGGCTAAATCTACAGACATGCAAGCTATTCTTCTGTAATTTTCTTCTCTGAATTTTATATTTTTTGCCTTATCTAACTTTATTGCCGAAAACAAAAATTCATTCCCACTGTCAGTAGGATTACCCTCCCATATATACTCATAATCAAGTAAATTACGCTCTTTGCACCTTTTTGCTTCCATTATTAATTTTTCGGGACAATGTTTGTTATCGTAATAATTTATTTTGATATGAAGACAATCATCTCTTAATATGAACTCCGAATACACAGGGTCTTTTCTCAATAATCTGTTCATCGTAAATATTACAGCAGAGTTTTTCTTTCTGATTGTCGGGATAATTACGTCAAGTGTTGATTTTGTAATAGCTTGAGCTTCATCAATCCACAAAATATCAATGCCCTCAAGCCCCTTGATGTTGACTCTTCCCTGTTCTCTAAACCCCTTAAAAATAATACTTGAACCGGTTAAATTATGTATAATTTTGTTTGATTTAACAGTAAAATTCAAATCATAATCACTTATTAAATCATTGAAAATTTTATACACACTGTCAGAAATTGTTGCCTGAGTTTCTCTTCCGCAACATACTCTGACTCTTCGCTGTTCACTTATCCATAATATAATTCTTGCTATACTTTGGGACTTGCCACCACCTCGCCCTCCTTCTATTAAAAAGTAGTCATATTTATTAAAATCTGTCAGTATAGGGATTAATTTTTCAGGTATATCCAATATTTCAGGTAATTCAATCATCTTTATTTTTTATCTCCTCGCCGACTTCAAGAAATAACTCTTTGCCGTCAATCTTTACACTGCCCATAACATTTATTTGTGCGGTCTTTGTTTCCTTTTCATTATATAATCCGCACAACTTCCCTTTTAATTCTTCGGCTTTCAAAAAGATTGAAATATCAGGATTAACTTCATCATCCTTTCCTCTGCGATTAAGTGCCATTTCCTGAACGACTTCAAGATTTTCAAAAGAATCTGTTTTTGAATATTTATCAGCTTGTTTTTTCTTTCTCGGCATAGTATTTTCCCACCTAAAATATTATTAATGTCAAAAGGCTATCCGCCTACAATTTTTACGAGTTTCTTTTGTCCGTTAAAATCTACAGCGTACTGGTAAATTTTTCCGTCTTTATGCTCTTTATTCACGCCAAAAACAAAGCCGGCGTTCTCTTTTGTGCCGACTTTTATTTTTACATCTTTCCAATCTCCTGCTTGTATGCTTTGTATAAATTTTGATGTTTTCTTCCTCTTTGGTCTTATTTTTTCATATTTTTGAGTCTGAACATTAAATTGAGTAAGTTCTGCCACCAAAGAACCGCACTTCGGGCAAACCAAAACCTCAAGTTTTCTGTCTCGAAAACGAAAATCAGGAATTAAAAACACGGTTTTTAAAGGCTCAAAATAGCCTCCGCAACAATAAATCACAATCTACCCCTCTCTTACAAACCGGTCACCTTTTCGAATTAAGCAATTCTACTCGAGTCTTGGCTCTCTATATTTTTATATTAACACATATTAGTTCGTTGCGATATATCTCTTAGAAATATATTTACATTTTGTTACATTTACACTGTTTGTAGCATTTTAAGTCCCTAAAAAATCATTATAATTAATTATATGAGTAGTAAAAATAAAAGAGCATTTACATTAGCAGAAGTACTTATTACACTTGTCATAATAGGTGTAATAGCTGCTATAACAGTTCCTGCACTTGTAAACTCTTATACTCAACAAACATACATTTCGGCATTAAAAAAGAATTATTCTGTTTTGAGTAATGCCTTTAAATTGTCAAGAAACTTTGATTACAATGACTTTGTTGATTGGCAAAATGAAGACGGAAACCAGCAGGCAATTTGGCAAAATTACCAATATTTAAAACAATACCTAAATGTAATACGTGAATGCAATAATACAGAGGGTTGCTGGTCACCTGATTTATCTAAAGCCCCAACAGGGAAACCCGCAAATTCGGCGAATTCAAAGGGAATTGGCGGAAATATTGTTACATTTACCCTTACAGACGGAACAAACATCTGCATGGATTACTGGAGTCAACAAAATGCAATTAATAATTTTGGAGTCAACCAAGACCTATTGCCTAGCCCACTTTCTGTTTGGGTTGATGTAAACGGAGATAAAAAACCTAATATGCTAGGACGTGATGTCTTTGCATTTATTTTAACAAAAAACGGTCTTATTCCGGCAGGAGCAAACAATAATTCTGCAAATTGCTCAACTACAGGCTATGACTGTGCTGCAAAATATGTAGTAAAATAATCTATTTTTGTTTTATATATTCATCATAGTGTTCATATAAATCGGTTTCGAGATTTTTAATCTCATTCTCAATTTTTTCACACCAAACTTTTACATCATCTTTTGTAATATCTTGAGGAATATAAATCGGATTGCCATATATTGCAACAGTTCTGCAATACCCCAACGGCAATCTGAATTCATCCCAAGTATTGAATTTAATGAAAGTTTTATCTTTTGAAGCCCAAGCAACAGGAACAATAGGAACACCTGAATTTTTAGCCATATAGATAATGCCGTCTTTTACTTTTTCTTTAGGACCTCTCGGCCCGTCAACCATCATAGCAATTGAACTGCCCTCTTTTAATTTATCTAAAATTTCTAAAGACGCACTGACTCCTTTTCTTTTGGATGAACCTCTGATTGACTTTAATCCAAGACACTTAATTCCCCTTGAAATAATCTCTCCGTCATTTGACGCACTGATTAAAACATAAAAATTTTCTTTGTCTTTAGTATTATAAATTATACATTGGTTCCTATGCCAAATTGCAAATATAACAGGCTTTGACGGATAATTAATCATTACAAACTTCAACAAATATTTCTCAATAGAGAAAAACAGGCTGACAAGCCACGCTAAAACACTTATTTTTGCTCTTTCTTTCAAATTTTTATTGACCACAAACAACCCCTTTAGAAGAAAAGAGTACACCTTACGATGTACTCTTTTTTATAATTTAAGTTATTGAATATTTTCTTTAACTTCAGCCGCAACATTCTTTGAATCAAGTTTAATACTTGGCCCCATTGTAGTTGTTAAATATACTGATTTTAAGTAAACACCCTTTGAAGATGACGGTTTAGCTCTTAAAACGGCATCTGCTAATGTGATGTAGTTTTTCATTAAATCGTCAGTTGTAAATTGAATTTTACCGATTGGAACGTGAATCATACCTTGTTTATCAGCTCTGAATTCAACTTTACCTGCTTTAGCATCTTTAACCGCTTTGCCTACTTCAAGAGTAACAGTTCCTGTTTTAGGGTTCGGCATTAAACCTTTAGGACCTAAAACACGACCTAATTTACCTAACATACCCATACAATCCGGAGTTGCAATTAAAGTATCAAACTCAAACCAACCGCCTGCGATTTTATCGATAATTTCTTCAGCACCTGCTTCATCAGCACCTGCTTCTTTTGCTTCAGTTGCTTTTGCACCTTTAGCAATAACACAAACTCTTACAGTTTTACCTAAGCCAGCCGGTAACACTGTTGTAGAACGTACTTGTTGATCAGCATGTTTTACATCAATACCTAAAGCCATGTGGCATTCAACTGTTTCATTAAATTTGCATGTTTCTTTTGCTATTTCTTGTAATTTTTTTATAGCATCAATAGCAGTTGATGGTTGTGTGAAATTTTCCATCATTTCAGCTATTTTCTTTTGTTTTTTAGTTAATTTTGACATTTCTTTCTCCTTTTGTGGTTATAACGCACTCGTGCTTCCACATTCTGTAACCAATCTTAATCTGCAACAGTTACGCCCATAGCTCTGCAAGAACCCTTAATCATTTCAACAGCAGCTTCTAATGTTGTTGCGTTAAGGTCTTCCATTTTAATCTTTGCGATTTCTTCTAATTGAGCATGTGTGATTTGACCGACTTTTGTTTTGTTAGGTGTTGCACTGCCTTTTGGTAGATTGATTGCTTTTTTAATCAATACTGCAGCCGGTGGTGATTTTGTTACGAATGAGAATGATCTGTCTTCGTAAACATCAATAACTACAGGAATAATATATCCTGCTTGTGATTCAGTTCTAGCATTGAACTGTTTGCAGAAATCCATAATGTTTACACCGTGTTGACCTAATGCAGGACCTACCGGTGGTGATGGATTAGCTTTGCCTGCTTGAATTTGCAGTTTAATTTTTCCTACAACTTTCTTTGCCATTTTTTTCTCCTTTCGTGGTACCGACGGAACTTTCATTCCTTCCACATTGTTTGTATTTTATTTCCTTTGGACTTTCGCCCTCTTTGAAATTCGTTGTTATGTTTTTCTACTTCGGCGTTCACTTCGTTCAGCCTACGTAAAATCCGCTGTCTTGGATTTTACTCCACAAAAACAATTGTTCACTTCACTTCGTTGTCATTCACTTTGTTTTTGCTACTTCGGCGTTCACTTTCGTTCAGCCTACGTAAAATCCGCCTCTTGAAATTTACCACTCACAAACTTAGTATCTCCGTTTTACAATTTATTCTAAATTGTTTCACTCCGAACAGTTTGCTCGTGTGTGCATTTCACGCACGGTAATTTTCGCTTCTTGAAATTCCTTTTTGCTCGAGCCTGTCGTTCGTTCGGCTTCGCCTGTCCTCACTTCCGCTCTCGCTTACCGGACTTCGTCCGTACGGAATTTCGCTATATTTTTTGGATTTGCTTGTATTCTAATTCGACCGGAGTTTCACGACCAAATATAGATACCATAGCTCTTAATTTTGACTTATCCGGATATACTTCCGTTATGTCACCGATAAATTCAGAGAACGGGCCTGATATAATTCTGACTTTATCGCCTGCTTTAACATCAAGTTCAACTTTTGTAACTTGATTTTGTGTCTTATGAATAATTTTCTTGATTTCACTGTCTTTTGCCGGAATAGGTTTCTTTTGTGAACCTACAAACTTTGTTACCCCTGCCGTGTGTCTTACAACATACCAAGAATCATCGTCCATAATCATTTCAACTAAAACGTACCCGGGGAATATTTTTTCTTCCCTGTCCGTTTTCTTGCCGTCTTTCATCTTTGTAACGGTCTTTTGAGGAACTTCAATACGGAAGATTTTATCTGCCATATTCATATGTTCAATACGTTTTTCAAGATTTACTTTAACCTTGTTTTCATGACCTGTAACAGTATGAACAATATACCATCTCTTTTTAGGAGCCTTTGATTCAGCTGAAACTTCTTTAAAATCAGCTTCTTTTTCAGCTATGATTTCTTCTTTCGGACTTACTTCTTCTTTTTTTTCTATGCCTTCTTGTCCAAGCTCCATATCTGATAAATGTTCAACTACTTCTTGTTTATTTTTTGTCATTATTAAATAATTCCTATCTTATAAAAAACTTTTATGCTTTTAACCCTAAAAGACTTATTCCGCCTTGAAGTACTATATCAATAAAATATATATACAAACTAAAAGCAATAACAACACCTAATACAACTACCGTTTGAACGATAACTTGTCTTCTGTCAGGCCATGTTACTTTGCCCCACTCGGATTTTACACCTTTAAAATATTCTATTATTGCTTCTTTTGACATTATTACCTTTCTTTATAATTCGCGCCCTGAAGGACTCGAACCCTCGACATCCGGTTTTGGAGACCGACGTTCTACCAACTGAACTAAGGACGCTTATTATAAATTAATTATTACTATTTTGTTTCTTTATGCAATGTGTGTTTTTGGCAGAACGGACAATATTTGTTTAATTCCATTCTTTCTTTTGAATTCTTTTTATTCTTTACTGTTGTGTAGTTTCTTCTTTTACATTCTTCACAAGCAAGAACTACCATTCTGTCGTTTTTTCCTTTAATTCCCATTGTGTTTTCACCTTTTCTTATCAAATTTTATTTATTGTTTTGTTGTTTATCTTTACAATAGAAAACTATAGAATATTGTTTTCTCCCGATATTCTATTTCCTTTGTGTAAAATCACTATTATATAGTAGCGTAAACATAATTTTTTTCAAACAAAAAATTTACAATTCTCAAAATATCCCGATTTTTAACGTTTTTTATTTCCGAATATTGGGAACTTTAATACCTTATGTCCTGTCGAAATACTGCTTTTACATTATTTATTTAATTCATAACATAAATTATAATTACTACAATAACCTAGGAGTTTTATGTCAATCAATATTAAAAAAGCTATAGAAAAAATTTCTTCATCTGAATATAACAAAAAAGGACTTTTTACATTCTTTAATACAATTGAAATAGAAATAAACGCTCAACTTTTAAGATATTCAATGCAGTCTGTTGATTCATTCGTAGAAAATCAAAAAACGATTGACGATAATACTGACAGTGATGATGAAATTGACGATTTTAATTAAGAGAAAGGATAAAAATAATGGCTGTGAATTTTTCAAAAGCAATTAAGACAATTATGTCAGACAACTATAATAAAACAAATATAATGATATTTTTAGTTGTTCAAATCTTTGTTTCATTTTTTGTTGTTTTTGCTAAAACAGTAAATGTTTCAGGAAACTTGGCAATTGTAGGAATATCCATTCCTATACTTCTAATCTGCGGATTATATATCCAAGGTGTTCCAATTCTGGCTGCAAATAATGCAATATTTCGAAGAAAAGGAGTTTTTCCGGGGCTTTCTGATTTCGGTAAGACATTAGGTTGCGGAATAAAAACATGGGCAGGGTTGGTTTGTCTATCAATATTATTAGGAATAATAACTGCCATTCCACTGGTTATCTTAGCAAAGATGAATCCCCTTTTAGGAATTTTAGTTTTTTTACCGTTAGGTATAATTTTAGCATTGTTGTATCTGGGCTTATATTTTAATTATATTGTTTCTTTAAATTTTATTGATTTGCTAAATTTTGGTAAAGCATGGAATTTCGTTAAAAAATCTCTTCCTACATTACCAAAGTATGCTTTTATTGGGATTTTAATAGGTATAACATTTTGTATATTTGCATTTTTAGGTATTTCTTTACTTAGCACCTTGAAAATACCTGAGAATATATCTTATCAAGTAACCTCTTTACTTTTTTCTATAATATCAATACCAATGATTGTAATAATGACAGAAATCAATGCACAATTTGCCAGAACAGTTTTAAAATTAGGCAAAAAAACATCTGCCGAAAATCCGATTGATTTAAACCCAATTCAAAATCAATAATATAAAGATGCTATATAGGCGGTCAGCAATCTTGCAAGCTAAAATCGCCCGTAAAAGCATACTTACGGTTGTTATTTTGTTTGAATCACTCCGGTCGGACGTAACTATCGCAAATTTTTAACTCTGTCAATCACGTTTACTTCTAAATTAATCCAAGAATTATATTAATAAAAAAGGGTAAAAATAATGGCAATAAGCATTCCTAATGCAATAAATACAATACTCTCTGAAAATTATAATAAAAAATATATCGGAATATTTGGGCTTTTTCTGTTACTTTTTCCTATTTTAACTTATATTATGGGAATTTCTACCGATACAACAAATATACCTATGATATTGTTGATTCAGCCATTTATTCTATTTATTTCCTTATATATAGCAGGAACAATAACATTGGCAAATCATAATGCTATTTGTAGGAAAAAGGGTGTATTCCCTGATTTTTCACATATAGTTGAAATATTACTATGTGGAGTAAAATTTATTTTAGGACACATTATCTTATTAGTAGTGGCAGTATTTGCATTAGCCGGTCCCATGCTTACACTTGGTACATCCGGATTAATATTAAGTACCTGTGTCGGAATAATTTTATTTTTGGTATATATTGGATTATCTCTAAATTTTTATTATTCTCTGGCATTAGAAGACTTATTGAATGTACCTAAATCCGTAAATTTTATAAAAAAATCTTATCCTGCATTATTAAATTATGTATTTGTTTTAATTTTGGCATTTGTTACATTCCTTGTAGCTGTATATGTTATCTCTATTGTTTCAAAACAAATAATAGCACCTGATTTTCAGTTCTTTGTTGTTGATTGCGGTTTCAATAGTATTATAGCTGCTGCATTAATAATTTTATTAATTGAGATAAATGCACAATTTGTCAGAGTGGTACTAAAAACTTGTAATAAACAATAATAATTCAAATGAGGTTTAATATGTTTAATTTTCTAAATCTTAATAAATATGATAAAGAAAGTGTAAATACATTTTTTATACTTCAAATATTTTTTACATTAATATATCTTTATGTAATGTTTTTATACAGATACGAGTTTAGTATTTTCAAGTATTTGTTTATATTATATTTTGCCTATAATATCGGATTTACTATTATTGCAACTAACAATTCTATTTTAGGAAAAAAGAATATATTTCCCGGGTTAGATTGTTTTGGCACAATAATTTCACATGGACTTGTATATACAATATGTTGTTTAACTGTTCTTAGCCCTATAATATTAATTTGTGCAGGATTTGGGAGCTATGGACTTTCAATTATATTAGCTATTCTAATTCTACCTGTTTTTCCTGCACTTCTAATAATTATACTGTTCTTGAGTATATTTACAATTTTTTATTCAAACTTTTGTGTAAGTTTGAGAATAATAGATTTGTTTAATATTCCCCGAGCAATAAAATTTTTAAAAATTAAACGAATTTTAAAAATATGGTTAGCAAGCCCTTTAACTATAGCACTGGTATTTTGGGTTCCATTTATTCTTATCCCTCATTCTGAATTATTAATTATAGGGAATGCGAGCCTTGATTATAAATTGATACTTCCTAATTTGTTCTTAGCTATAATTATTTCTTTTTTATCAACATTAATAGCCGTTTGTATGGTAAAAGAAATTTCAAAGTTTATAAAAGAAGTATTAAGAGCAAATGAAAAACAGGAGAGAAAAAAAGTAATTAAAAAAGTTGCAAAACCAATTCAAAATCAGTAGTTTAAAGATGCAATATAGGCGGT
>CAVEOW010000021.1:0-1273 GCA_963617295.1 bacterium
TTGATTTGGGTATTTTTGACGGTGATAAAGTAATTATCAAAAAAACAAATACCGAAAATAACGGTGATATAGTAATCGCTTTTATAGATGGCGGTTACACATTAAAAACCTACAGAAATAAATACGGAAAGGTTTGGCTGGAGCCTGCAAATTCCAACTATCCTAACTTATACCCGAAGGAACAATTAGTTATTTTCGGTGTAGCACAGGGAGTTGTAAGAAAGTTATAATTATTCAAATATTTATTCTCAATTAAGACAGGCGTATTGTTCCTCTGTAAGTCCTGTCTTTCTTTTTTTAGGTTGATTATGAAAGAAAAAACAATTTTACATATAGATGCAAATAATTTTTTTGTCAGTTGTGAACTTCTTATGAACCCGTCTTTGAGGGGAAAATCGGTTTGTGTTTTGAGTAATAACGACGGGTGTGTTGTTTCTCGTTCTTATGAAGCTAAAAAACTTGGTATTCCTATGGGAATTCCGTATTTTATGGCAAGAGTACAATTTAAAGATACCATTTTTTTGAGTGCTAATTTTACGCTTTATCACGAGTTATCAACAAGATTAATGCAAATGCTTTATAACTATTCCGATAAAGTTGATGTGTATTCAATAGATGAGGCATTTCTTGATGTTTCCGAGATAGATTTATTTTTTAATCTTCCGTTTTTAGAAGTTGCAAAAAAGATAAAAAGCGATATTGAGTCAGAACTTGGAGTTAGTGTTTCCGTCGGAATTTCAAATTCAAAAATGCTTGCTAAATTAGCAACTCATAAAGCAAAAATGGGGCAAGGAACTTACGTTATTGAGAAAAATAAAATTCATTCGGAGTTAGAAAGAGTAAAAGTAGAAGAGTTGTGGGGTGTCGGCAAAAACATTTCAAGGACATTAAAATCATACGGAATTTTTTATGCAAATCAAATTTTAGAAAAAGAAGATAATTTTTATAGAACTGTATTCGGCAAGAAAGGTGTTGAATTAAAATATGAATTATCGGGAATAAGCGTTATTCCGTTAACGGGAATTGCACAGAAGCCTAAATCAATTCAAAAGACAAGAGCGTTTCCGTCTTTCTCCTATGATAAATCTTATATCAGAACAGAAATAATGATGCATTTACATAATGTTTGTAAAAAATTAAGACATTATAATCTTAAAACTTCTGTAATTTCCGTGATGTTAAGAACAAAAGATTTCAGAGTTTTGTATATGGATGAAAAACTTGATTGCTATACAAATTCAGAACTTCTTTTGGCAAAAACGGTTGAAAAGTT
>CAVEOW010000021.1:1283-2961 GCA_963617295.1 bacterium
GACATAATTTATCGGTCTTCGGGCGTTATGGCTTTTAACCTTTCGGATACGACTGATTATCAGTTAAATTTATTTGAAAATAAACACGCAAAAAAATGTGAAAGAATAGCAAAAGTGCTTGATAAAATTGAAGATAAATACGGGGCAGGAGTGCTTTTACAGGGTGATAACGGAATAAAATCAATACAAGAAAAACATCGGCGAAAATAAAAAACTCGACATATAAGCAATGAACTCACACTACAAAAACACATCTATTATAGTGCAAGTTCATTGTTGACAGTATTTTAAAAATAACTAAAACTCACGTGGAGCAACACCGTTTTGCCAGTTTGATTCAATTTCTTCTAAAGATACTCCCTTTGTTTCAGGTACAAAGAAATAAACAAAGATTATGCACAATAGCGAAACAACCCCGAACATCCAAAATGTCCAAGCACCGCCGATTCTATGCAAGAGAACGGGAAAACTGCCCACTACAAAGAAGTTAAATGCAAAGTTTGAAACAGTACAAATACTCATTGCAGTCCCTCTGATTTTTAGAGGGAAAACTTCCGAAACCAAAATCCAACCGATTGGACCAAGACTCATAGCAAAACAGATTATATAAGAAATAAGGCTTCCTACGGCAACCCATTTTAAATTTGCTCCTAAAACACCGGAAAAAGCGAAGGAAGTTCCTAATGCAAACAAGCTGAGCATTACACCTGTTAATCCAAAATAAAGAAGCGGTTTTCTGCCGATTTTATCGGTAAAGAATACCGCAACTACCGTCATTACAAAATTAACAACGCCTATGCCTGTTGTTGCATAAATTGCAGTTAAATTACTGTCGAAGCCTGCGGTTTTAAATATAGTCGGAGCATAATAAATAATAGTATTAATACCTGTACAAATTTGTGCAAACATAATCCCTATGCCAACAATAAAGGGCATAATCATCCATTTTTTTAAACTGAATTTTTGTTCTTGATTTGCAGAATTAAGAGTTGATTTAATATTTTGGATTTCTTTTTCGACATCATTTTCGGGTTCTATTTTTTTGAATACAACTTTAGCTTCTTCTTCACGATTTTTACTTACAAGCCACCTTGGAGTATCTGACATAAAACACATTCCGACAAACAAAACAGCCCCCGGAAGAACGCCTGCTAAAAGCATCCAACGCCAATTATATACAGTTTGAGCAAATGCAGCATTTATAAAGTATGAAAATAAGATACCGGAAGTTATTGCCCATTGATAGAGCGAAACAAGCATTCCTCGTAAGTTTTTTGGCGAAATTTCAGATAAATAAAGAGGAACAATAAAGTTTACAATCCCAACCGCAAAACCGATAAAAATTCTGGAAAGAATTAGTACATATACATTCGGAGCGAATGCACACATAATTGACCCGACTATAAAAATTACAGCCGTTACCATAATATTTTTTTTACGCCCGAAGATATCTGCCAATACCCCGTTTGTCGCCGCACCGATTACTGCCCCGATAAGAACGGAGCTTACCAAAATTCCCTGTAAAGTATCGGGAAGATTCCAAGTTTCATTAATAAACAAAAGCGCCCTGATATTACACCTGTATCATAGCCTGACAAAAGTCCGCCTAAAGATGATACAATTGCCACAATATAAAGCCAAAGGTATTTCATATTTGCCTCTATAATAAACACATTAT
>CAVEOW010000021.1:2971-9837 GCA_963617295.1 bacterium
AGTTTAAATCCCATTATTTCAGATAAAATGGAAATGACGAATTAAGAATCGGTGGTATCGATTACAGTAACATGATATTCTACTTTAATGTTAAATCAGACTCAACTTTTGCGGATGGTGAAGATAAACTTAGTATTTTTAATTCTTCCGATTACGACAAATTAAAGAACGGTCAACCCATTGATAAGAGCGTAACAATCAACGGATTTAACAGCATTGAAACCATAAAGGATAAAGGTGACAGATATGTCGGAACTGCTGACTTGGAAGCGGTAAAAGAATCCGTTGCAGGTTGGCCGGCAGGTAAAGGATATGCTGACGTAAATGAAGTATTTACGGCAGAAAAAACCGATGGTGATATTACTGCACTTATTGCCGAGTTTAGAAACATTAGCCGGCACACTTAATTCGGTTACAAATTTGTATATACAGAGAGCAGGCGGGTTACCCCGCCTGCTTTTTATTGAGTTTTCTCTCCTGTCAGATGAGGTAACTGTTTTCTTTGTTAAAATTGTGTCATTTTTGACATTCTAGCTTGTTTTAATTAAAGTTATATTATAGATAGGGTTATAGTTTATGAAAATAAGAGCAGAACATCTCGTTAAAATTTATAATGACAGAACAGTTGTTAACGATATTTCTTTAGAGGTCAATAAGGGTGAAGTAGTTGGGCTTTTAGGCCCAAATGGTGCGGGCAAAACTACCACTTTCTATATGGTTGTTGGTTTAGTCAGACCAAATTCAGGTAAAATTTTTATTGATGATGTTGATTTAACAAATATGACAATGGATGTTCGTGCAAGACACGGTATCGGGTACCTGCCTCAAGAAGCGTCCATATTCAGAAAATTATCGGTTGAAGATAATATTAAATTGGTATTGGAGTTGAATGATAAACTTTCACCAAGTCAAAAAAAAGATAAACTTGAAGAACTTCTTGAAGAGTTTAGTATAAAAAAATTAAGAGATACAATGGCTGTTTCTCTATCCGGCGGGGAAAGAAGACGTGTTGAAATTGCAAGAGCATTAGCGGCAAGCCCTGAATTTATTCTTCTGGATGAACCCTTTGCGGGTATTGACCCTATTGCTATCGGGGAAATTAAAGATAACATAAAAATTCTTTCAAACAGAGGTTTAGGAGTTTTAATTACCGACCACAACCCAAAGGCAACTCTTTCTATTACAGATAGAGCCTATGTTATATTTGACGGAAAAATCAAAATACAAGGATCAAGAGATGAAATTGCAAATGACAAGGTTGCAAAAGAATTTTACTTAGGAAAGGATTTCACTCTTTAATGAAAATTAAATTGATTGATAAGTATATTTTTTCTCAAGTGTTTTTTGCTTGCTTTGCGTGCATTTTTATCTTCATGATTGTTTGGATAATGCCGGAAATCCTTTTAAAAACAGTTCAACGTATAATTAACGGAACTTATACATTACAAACGGGCTTATCTATTTTGCTTTTTGAAATGCCAAAAGTTTTGAATATTGCACTTCCTGTCGGAATGTTATTAGGTACGATTTTGACATTCGATAAGTTAAGCAAAGATTTTGAAATTACTGTTTTAAGAGGTTCAGGAATTCCTTTTTTCAGAATTATTGCCTCTGTTATTCTGCTTAGCATTTTGGCTACAGGGATGACGTTTATTGTCGGCTCAAAACTGCTGCCTTTAAGTGCTAATAAATTAATTGATATAAAAGGTGATAACCGCTCATCGCAGTTTGTTTTTCCCGTAAAACAAGATGACGGTTATATGGATAAAATTCTTATTGTATCTAACTTTGATGATAACAATATAAGAGATGTTATTGTTTTAAATTTCTACGATGAAGAAGATGAAAGTTCAAGTTTATTATCCAGTATTGTAGTTTCTGACTACGTAAAATACGATCATCAAAATTGGTCTATCAATAACGGAAAAAAATATGTAATTTCTCATGACGGGATTTTTAAAAGAATTGAAGATGTAAAAGATGTTTCTGTGTTAGACGGTCATAGTGCAACAAATGCTTATAAAATAATGAAATATTCCGTTTATCGTGACAGAGAATTAAATAACGCACAAATTTTTGAATATATTAAACTGTTAAAACAAGAACGTATGGATGATGAATATCGATTTATGTTGAATAAATTTATTCAAAGATTTACCCATTCGTTTATGTGCATAATTTTTGCGATTTTGGGATGTTTATTAGGTTTTTCACAGCCTAGAGAACAAAAATTTATCGGTATGTTAATTGCCGTAGGTATTATTTTTGCGTACTATATTACAATACCGTTTTTTGATTTACTTGCAGAAAAAGCGGTTCTTTCACCGTGGGTAACATCAATGATTGCACCTGTTTTGGCTTCTGCATTAATTGTATTACTAAAACGAATAAAGGATTTATAATGATAAATAACACTATTAAAATATTTTCAATACTAATGTTAGCAGTATTATTTTCATTCAATACTGCAAGTGCAAAAGTTTTAAGCCCATATAAAATTGTGCAGGACCCTGCCGGTGTTTATGTAGTTGAAATTAATACGGCTAAAGCAAAAAATAAATTACAACCGTATTTTGTAAAAGAGCTGGAAACAAATAATGATGTTTATAAATCGACAGGAGCAAGGCTGGTTGTTAATGCAGGCTTCTTTGACCCTAAAAATAAGAAAACAGTATCTTATGTAACTATAAACGGTCAAGTTGTTTTAAGTCCTGAAAATAATGAAAGTTTAATGAACAACGTAGCGTTAAAACCTTTTATGGATAAAATTTTAAATCGTTCCGAATTTAGAATTTTAGAAGATTCATACGGTAAATTAACTTATGATATAGCACCGCATAATGACCCCGTTAAAGAGGGTTATACAATAAAACACTCTTTACAGGCGGGTCCAATGCTTGTTCCAAATTTAAGATTAGAAGAAGAATTTTTTGTTTTAAAAGATAAAAACGGTAAAATCGTAAGCGAATCAGCTTCCGCATTACATCACTTTGCAAGAACGGGAATAGGTATAAGAGAAAACAATGTATATCTTTTTATTGTTACAACAGAAGCGCCTATGACATTGGAAGAATTAGCAAATCTTGCAAAAGAGTGGGGAATGGAAAAAGCTATGGCTTTTGATGGTGGCGGTTCCACCTCATTTGATTCACAAGAATTGCATGTAATTTCAGAAAAAGATCATTCGGCAAGAAAGCTAAAATCGTTCTTAATTTTAAAATAATTACTTTATTTCAAACAAAATATTAGTAAATTCAATGTCATCAAAGTCGATTGAAGTAATTTTTTGAAGATTTCTTCCTGCTTTTATTGTTAAATTATTAAACTGATTGAAACGAACCAACCCTTTAGGAATTTTTATTTTCTGATTATCCCCGTTGATTTTTATATCTGCTATTTTATTGCCGTTAATAAATACTTCCGGCGGACTTGCATAAGCACTTATAACCCGTGATTGTCCGAGTCTTTGAGCGTGGATGGTATCTATTCCTATGATTGAGCCGATAACCAAGTATAAATCTTCATCGGGTTTATATGTATTAACATTAAAATCGTTTGAATAAAATGACCCCATTGAGAGCAAGCTAAATTCTGAGGCATTTGCACTTCTTTCAGAGTATGAGTCATCCCCGAGGTGAATCATATTCGTATCAACAACAATGTCATTCGGTGTTGTTTTTTCAATTCCGATTTGAATAGGATTTTTAAAATTTTCTGCTAAAGTCATAGAATACGGTTTGTAGCCGTTTTTCTCAAGCGACATTATAGTAGGAGAATCAATTTGTGTTTTAAGTCGGAATGCCCCGTTTTTATCCGTCTTTGTAATTATCTTTTTCGCAGGCACTCTTATTACAACCCCTTCAATGGGTAAGTTAGTTGCATTGTCATAAATTATATTTTCATTTCTTTGATTTTCTTTTGTAACTTCTCCCGTAATAACATCTGCAAAAGACGAGCAAGAAAAAAACACTAAAAATATAAGAATAATAAATCTCATAATTAAACCTTTGTGAAAACCGTAATGAAATAATTTTGTATTTTGAGTTTAAGAAATTTGCAAAATTTTTTATACGGTTAACAGGATATATTCTTTAAGATTAATTATTTAAGACTTAAGAATTTTGATTTTTTATAAGTTTTTCAAATTCAACAAGAGCTTCCATTCCGACAAGCTGTTCCAATGCTGCCCTTGCCTCTAAAAATTCAAGTTCCAGTTTTGCTTTATTATCAATCGCAGAACGGTAGTATGCATCCGCAACCAACAATTGGTCTTGAGTTTGATAAATTCCCGAATTATAACGTTCTTCACGCTGTTTCAAATTCTTTTCCGTCATAATCAAAAGATTAAAAGTCGTCATATAATCAAAATATGCATCAATTACTTTCTTTTGAAGATTATCAACTTTTGTAATCAAAACAATCATATCAGCGTCGGTTACTTTTGTGTATTTGTAGTTTAAATCTTTATCGTTAAAGGAAAGTGAATTTAAAAGGTGTCCGCTGACAAGTGCTGCGGTAGCGGAAAACGGATCCCCAAGACCTGCTCCCGCAATTGAAGAAGCAGTTGATAAAGGTCTTATAATTTTTTTTATGATTGATTCATCAGGTTTATCGGCATCGGGGTTTGAAAGTTTATACAGTGCAAACTTTATTGTTTCACTTCTAAGTGCCGCTCCTGCCCACAAAATTTGAATATGTTCAAGCATTTCTTCTTTTTCAATTGTCAGCAGTTTTGAAATTTCGTTAGATAAATCTTTTAGGGAACTGTCCGCATAGGTAGAGTTTTTTATGTATGCTTTCTCATAAGAAGCTGTTTTCTCGGTTTTTCTTGCGGAAATATCCGTAATTTTATATTCTTTTTCTATAGAATAAGTTAATCCCAGCCTGTAAGCAGGATTTTTAGGAATATTGAGTTCTTCCAAAGTATCTGATTTTACACTTTGAAGAGTCAACATAAATATAGATAATATTAATAAAAATTTTTTCATTGTTTTTTAATTTTTTCCGTGTTAATCAACTGATTTTTTAGTGCATATTGAGAAAGTATCAGACTGTCAACCGCCTTTTTCCCCGCTAATCTTTCAAGCGACATATAATACTTTTTAGCTTCCTGCTCCTGCCTGTATTCTTGAAGCTGCATATCTTCGTATAATGCGGAAGATACGGCAAGTTCGGTCAAGGAACCCCTTTGAAGTGCATTTGAATAATTTTTGTTGTAGAGAATTATTCTTGAACGTGTATCTTTTAATTTATTTAATGCTCCCTTGTACCGGTAGTATGAAGAAATAATTTTTTCCTGTAAATCTTCAATTGTACCTGCAAGTTGAATAAGTTCGGTATCAGTAATCGGAGCTTGTTGACCCGCTGAAGCATCTTTATTTAAAAAATTATTGGCAAGTCGGCCTGCAGAAAAGGAAGCGGATTGAATCATTGCATTGCTGCCCGTAAACATAGGAATAAAACTTGCACCATATATTAATGAGGATAACCCCTTTGCCATTACGGAAGAGTGTAATCTTCTTTGAGATTCGGGTGTATTTAACTTATTCATCGTAAATTTTATAAGGGCGTTGTTATCAGTTGTGGCTCTCCATAAAAGCTCAATATCTTTAACTTCCTCTTCCTTTTGCATTTTAATTAAGTCCTCAACAACATCTCTGTCTTTTATTACAAGATTTTTGTTACCGGACTCCTTGTTGTTGCTTAGTTGCAGAGTATTTTTTTCAACAGGTTCGAGCCTGATAAGTTCAGCGAAACAAAACTCTGTTTGCAAAAATAAACAAACAACAATTAAAAATGCTAAAACTTTTGTATTCCGTAATCTCACTATCTATCCCTCAACAACTTTATAACATATAAACACTGACCTTTCTATAAAAATTAAATTTTTGTAATATTAGTGCCATTAATGAACTCCAAAAGAACCCCCGTATTATAATTGAGGATGTAGAAGATGAAAACAGATAAGTGTTTTATGAGAATAGTGGAGAAGTCTAAATGAATGATAAAAAAGGGAAAAACATTGAAAAATATTGTGGCAAGAATGCAACATTAAAAATAAAATTATTATCATTATTTGGAATAGTTATATTTTCTATTTTTTCTTTAAATGAGGTATTTGCAATGGATAGCATAAAAAAAGAACTTTATACAAAATATTCATTTAAAAGAATGCCAAATTTTGTAGTTCCAAGGTCATTTGGGGCAACTGCTACTGTTTTACAAGATGGGAACGTCCTTTTTACCGGCGGATTTGTTTCCCGCCTCAATTCAACAAATTCTACAGAGGTTTACAGTCCTATTAAAAATAAATTTTTAAAATTACCAAATATGAATGAAGAAATGTACAATCATAAAATGTATTTATTACCCAATAATAATGTTGTAGTCATAGAAGAACCAAATAAAATAGAACTATTTGATGTAAAAACAAATACATTTAAAAAAATAAAAGGTATTTCATACGATAATATACTTACATCATATGAATTTATAGAACTGAACCAAAATACTGTTTTAATGTATCCATATGATTACCAAAATGGTAAAACTCCGATAGTACTTATGAATTTAAACAATTTATCCCTAAAAAAATAGATATAAAAGTTTCAAAAAATAATAGAACTGGTTATAATATTTCAAAACTTCTGGAAGATGAAGTTCTTGTATCAGGTTGTAAAACGAGAAAAATAAATGATTTTAAACCCGCATCCAGAGTAAATCTAGCTACAAATAATGAAATAAAGGCTGCTGACTTTCCAAGAACCAATATGTATGGATATTCTTCTATTCCTATTAAAGGTGGAAACATATTGTTCCTTGGTGGTTATACCGGTATTGCAGATTCTTTAAAATCGTTAAATTCA
>CAVEOW010000022.1:0-454 GCA_963617295.1 bacterium
CATTAACTCAATCAAAACTTCCTGATTAAATATGCTGAGTCCTAAAATTAATTCTTTAGGGTCAAGACATTGCATTACTTTCATCAGGTCTTCCGTATTCATGTTCATCAAAATAAGAAATCTGTTTCTTGGGTTTGCAAGTTGAAATACTTTTGCTAATTCATTCGGGTCGCTCGAAATTTTCAGCATAAACTGAGCTGCTTGTTCGTTACCGTTTGCAGCTTCAATTTGCATAATCTCGGTGATACTTTTATTTTGATACAGTTTAAAAGCATCAGAGCCTATGTTATAGTATCTGTTTAAATATGAAAAATCGATATCTAAATTAATCATAAGTATCCTGATGTTTATTTTCTTCTATTATAATAAAGTTTTTTTCTGTATAAAATTTAACATAATATGGCAAAATGTTATAAAATTTTACAAAAAAATTTAATTTTAATAGAAACAAAGT
>CAVEOW010000022.1:464-9788 GCA_963617295.1 bacterium
CATATAATGTACTAAGGTAGATTATGAAAAATTTAATAAAAAGTATTATTTTAATAGCTATATTTGCATTTTCTTTTAATTCTTGTTTTAGTGTCCAAACATTTGAGGACAAGAAAAAAGAAATAATTGCGTTATATAATTCTAATAGTTTAGATGAGGCCTATCAAATGATTTCGGCAGTTCCCGAGGATGAAAGAGATGCTGAATTATGGTTTCTTTTGGGTAACTTAACTCAAGATTTTAACAACGATGTTAATGCTGCTTTTTTCTTACAAAAAGCTGCTATTTTAGACCCAAAATTTGATAAGGCTCATTATAATATTGCAAACATATATTTAAAAGAGAAAAAATATAACAGTGCAATAAATGAATATAAACTCGCAATTAAATACAAAAAAGATTTTCCTTACTACTATTATAATTTAGGTTGTGCATATTTAGGACAAAAAGACTATAAAAGTGCAAGAGCCGAGTTTCAAAAAGCTATAAAACTAAAAAGTGATGATGCTTCATTTTATTATAATTTAGCGTTTAGTGAAAATAAGCTAAACAAAAAGATAGAAGCTCAAAAATCTTTGGATATGTATAATAAATTGAAAGATAAATAAATATGTATGATTTTTTAAAAGGACATCTGATTTCAAAACAAATGAATTCATATAGGGGTACTCATATTGTTTTGGAAGTTAATAATATCGGTTATTTAATACTTACGGGAAAAAGAACCGTAGAAAAAGTTTCAGAGGACTCTGATTATAAAATATATGTATCTTTAACTCACAGAGAAGATTCAATGTCTTTAACAGGATTTCTTACCAAAGAAGAGCGAGATATTTTTAATATTTTGCAAAGTGTTTCAGGTATTGGGGTAAAACTTTCATTGTTGATATTGGATGAATTTACTATTGCCGAGTTAATAGATATTATGATAAGAGAAGATTCTAAAGAATTGGCTCGTGCAAAAGGCGTTGGAGCAAAAGTAGCTCAAAAAATAATATTGGAGTTAAAAGAGAAGCTCATTAATTGGTCAAACGTTACTCCTGTTGATGTTTCAGATATAGATAGCGAAGAAATAGCACAAGATTCAATCGTGGAAGTTCAAAGTGTATTGATTTCTTTAGGTTACAGTGCAAATGAAGCAAAAGGTGCAATAAAAGAAATTTTAAAATATAAAAAGGATTGTACAAAGACCGAAGACATATTAAAGGCTTCACTGGAATATCTTTCCAAATTAGAATAAGAGGTAATATGAAAATATTATATGCAACATTTGAACTTGCACCGTTTACAAAAGTTGGCGGGTTGGCGGATGTTATGGGGTCATTACCTAAATATATAAAAGATGATGACACTGAAATCGCCATTTTTACCCCTCTAATCGGCTCCATTAACCAAGAAAAATACGGAATAAAAGAAATTGAGAACTCAAAATTAAGATTACATTTTGGGTATGCGGAATATGTATTTACTCTAAAAATGTGTAAATTGCCAAATACAAATATAAATGTATTTTTTATTGATAATCCTAAATTCTTTTCTTGTTTCAATTGCGTATATCCATCGGGTATTGACAGTTGGTATGAACAAGAGAGGTTTATTACTTTTTCGAAAGCAGTTCTTGAATATGCAAGGCTTTTAAACTTTAAACCCGACATAATACACTGCAATGATTGGCATACGTCAATGATTCCCGTATGGATGAAGTCATCATATAAAAATGATGAGTTTTTCAAAAATGTAAAAACAGTATTTTCTATTCATAATCTCGCATATCAAGGAAAATATTTTCCTGAAATACTTGATTTTGCAGAAATTAGCAAGGATGAAGTATTTAATATGTATGGGGTTGAGCATTATGGAATGCTTGTTTGGCTAAAAGGTGCATTAAATTATTCAGATAAAATAATTGCCGTATCTCCAAATTATGCGAAAGAAATTCTCACTTATGATTATGGAGAAGGGCTGGATTGGACGTTAAGAAATAACGAAAATAAGTTAACAGGCATACTTAACGGTATTGATTATGATGAGTTTAATCCTGAAACCGATAAATTAATTGATTTTAATTATTCGGTCGATAATCTTGAAAATAAAGAAAAATGCAAAAAAGAAATCTTAAAAAATTATTGGCTTGATTATAAAAAGGACAGACCTTTAATCGCAATCATTTCAAGGCTCGTAGAGCAAAAAGGTATAGATTTAATGAAAGCTGTTCAAGAGGAACTAATGCAGCTTGATGCAGACATAATCGTACTTGGAACGGGCGAAAAACGCTATGAAGATTTTTTCACTTGGTTAAGTTATAACTCAAAAAATATTAGAGCAAGAATTGAATACAGAGCTGACCTTGGGAACAAAATATATGCAGGTGCTGATATGTTCTTAATGCCGTCAAGATTTGAACCTTGCGGACTTTCGCAGTTAATAGCGTTAAAATACGGAACAATTCCGATTGTTCGTGCAACCGGCGGGCTTGATGATACGGTAAAAGGCTATCCGTTAGATAATGCCGACGGATTTAAGTTCTTTAATTACAATGGGCAAGATATGCTTGAAGCTATAAAATATGCAATTAAAACATATAACAATAAAGAAGTATGGCAAAATTTAATACATAACGCTATGAGAGCAGATTTTTCTTGGGGAAACAGTGCAAAAGAATACAAAAAAGTATATTCTGAACTAATAGAAGAAAAATAATTTCTCAATTAGAATAACGATTGTTGAAAATCAATATTATTTAACTTAAAACAATTGCAAGCATAAGGAGTCAATTTTCTTCCTCTTGGCGTGCGTTGAATAAAACCTTGTTGAACTAAATAAGGCTCATATACATCTTCTATTGTTTTAACGTCTTCCCCTAACGCTGTGGCAAGAGTTTCAATTCCGACAGGTCCGCCTGCGTACTTATTGGCAATTATATCAATTAATGCCCTATCAGTATTATCTAAACCGAATTTATCAATTTGAAGAATATCAAGAGCAGAATTTGCCGTTTTTTCATCTATTATACCGTTTGTTTTGACGGTTGCATAATCACGAACTCTTTTTACTAATCTGTTTGCAATTCTTGGAGTTCCTCTTGATCGTCTTGCAATTGCATTAGCACCTTTTTCATCAATATCGGTTTCTAAAATTTTTGCGGTTCTTTTTACAACTTCCGTTAATTCTTCCTGTGAATAGAACTCCAGCCTGTGAATAATCCCAAATCTGTCACGCAATGGACCTGATAACGCTCCTGCTTTTGTAGTTGCCCCGATTAGAGTAAATTTCGGAATCGGAATTCTCATTGACTTTAAGGTTTGAGATTTTCCTGTTGTCATATCTAAATAAAAGTCTTCCATTGCAGGATATAAAATTTCCTCGGATATTTTGTTTAAACGGTGAATTTCATCAATGAACAAAACATCATTAGCTTTTAATGTCATTAAAATACCGATAATATCACGAGGACGCTCTAAAGATGGAGCCGATGTTATTTTAATATTAGCTCCCATTTCATTTGCAATTACACTTGCTAATGTTGTTTTTCCTAACCCCGGAGGTCCGTAAAAAAGTATATGATCAAGCGGTAATTCTCTTTTTTTTGCTGCTTCAATGGAAATTTGTAAAGTTGATTTTAAAGCACTTTGACCAATATAATCACAAAACTTCTTCGGACGAATATTTGTTTCGAAAGACATGTCATAATTTATTTCTTCCGCTTTTGTATCTTCATTTTTCGCAGGTTTTGGAGTTTTTTTTGTATTGTCATCATCTGAAATTATTGCCAAAATGCACCTCTCTATCTCTTTACATAATAACATTCACAAAGAAAAAGGTAAAAAATTAAAAAAATATTACATTGATTGAGGTATGTATGTGTTAATATTAATTTGTAGGAGAGCGTATGAAATATAAAAGTTGTCATTTAATAGAACATGGAATTTCAATTGATGTTGACTCAATAAAAGCATGTTGTTTATCTCGAGAATTTGATAAAGGACAATTGATGATTATTCCGAAGTATGAAAATAATAAAATATTTTGGGATGATTTGTTTGAAATTAAAAAAGAACAACGAAAAATGCAGCAAGAAAAAGATTTGCCGGCATGTGAGGGTTGTTATAATTTAAGAGAAGAAGATTGGGACGAAGAAAATTATATTTCATATATTAATTTTGACCATTGGAGTGAATGTAACTCAAAATGCCTTTATTGCGGAGTAAGAAACTATAAACCAAAAACAAAAAATAATGTTTTAAACGCAGTAAAAGAATTGATAAAATCAGGAAGATTTAAAAATAACGGGGAAATTACATTTCAAGGCGGTGAGCCTACTGTAT
This sequence comes from bacterium, assembly GCA_963617295.1. Lineage (GTDB taxonomy): Bacteria > Cyanobacteriota > Vampirovibrionia > Gastranaerophilales > Gastranaerophilaceae > Avigastranaerophilus. Next base: position 4,790 of record CAVEOW010000022.1, read on the forward strand.
TAAAAGAGTTTGAACCATTATTAAAATTATTTATAAAACAAGGTTCAAAAGTCAGAATACACTCTTCAGGCATTTTGTTTAGCCGTGCTATTCGTGATGGATTAAAAAAAGGAGCAGTTTGTGTTGTTATCTCTCCCGATTCTGCTTCGTCTGAAATATATAAAAGAATAAAAAGCGTTGATAAATCAAGTAAAGTTTGGGATAACATCAAGCATTACAGAAAAAACTTAAAAGAAGAATTTCAAAAAGAAGTAAAAGTTAAATATATCATTATTCCGGGGGTTAATGATACTGTTAATGAAATAAGTAAATTCCTGAACAAAATAAAAGAACTTGATATAAAAAGCGTAATTGTTGATGTTGAATATACTTATGCCAATAAAAATATGGGAAGTATTTCTCCTCATGTGTATTTATTAATGGATTATATTGAAAACTTTGCAAAACAAAACGGAATTGATTACGACTTATATGACTCCGCAAAATACGCAATACAAAACAGAAATATAGATAAATTCACAAATTTTGATAATTTGTCAGCAGATGTAGAAAAATATCAAAAAGAAAATAAAGATAAGAACATTTTATATTAATCATTATCAGTTGATTCTTTTACAAGACCTTTTTTCTCAAATTCTGCTGCTATGTCTGTTAAGTCCCATGCTTTTGATATAATTGGGAGGTTTAATGTTTGTAGTTTAAGAACATTATTTTCTTTGTCATAATAGGTGCTGTCTTTGTCTGCAAAACAATAATAATCATAATTTTCTGAATCTTTATTAGGAAAAATAATGCTTTTTACTTTATAATTATCATTCAATATTAAAGATTGCTGTATTATTCCAAAGCAAGGATTTACATTTAAAAAACGAGCAGATCTGTGTATTGTATAATTTGTCATTGGTAAAACATATACTTTCTCATTCGATTTATTAATTTTATCTTTTAGAAATTGTAAATATTTCCCAAATTCAATACAATTGTGAATTTGCCATGATAAATTTAGTATTCCGAAAATACAACTTACTAAAAATAAATTTTTATAAAAGTTTTTATTAAAATTTTCCATTTTAAAATTGAAATATTCTTTGCACAAAATAAATACAAATATTATAAAGAAACATAGAAAACTAATCATATAATTTGATAGTTCCCTATTGAATTGTATTGTTAAAAATCCAACTCTATATTGGAATATTCCTGCACAAATCAGTAAAAATATTGATATAAAAGGAATTGATTTGTATGTTAAATCTTTTTTCAGGAAAAATAAGATAACAACTGATATAAATGCAAATATAAATGATAGTGCAATTGTAGTTGTTAAGTTATTGGAAAATGCATTAATAAAATTATCTCTCCACTCTGTTAATGCAGTTGTATGAGGACCTGTACAAATATAATATGCTTTAATCGGAATATAAAGGAGTGGAAATATAGAAAATGCTGATATTAATATTTTACAGGTATTATTTTTCTCATTTTTATACTTTCTTATAAAAAACAATGTAAAAAGTATTAAAAATACTGAAATAACGAAGTTTAATTCACTCATTTCAAACATCAGCAGTGCTAAAATTGAAGATAAAACTAAATCTGTTTTTGATAATTTTGTATCCGAAAAATAATATGTAAGAAGTACGAAATTGAATAAAAATGCAATATAAAATTCTCTGATATTCCACATAAAATTGGGGATACAAAACATTGCGTAAAAAGCAAAAGCCAGATAAAAAATATCATATCTTTTTGTTCTTTTTGCAACTAACCAATTCAGATAAAGTGCAAACCATTGTACTACAAAAAATGATAGTGAAAATAACTCAATATCGTTTAATACAGAGTTTACATTACTTGAGAATAAATGAAGCAAATTATATACAACGGAAACTAAAACAGTAGGAATATTTCTTATTATTTCAGGGAAAATAAGCAGGTAAAAATTAGGATGGTTAAAATATGCTGACAAAAAGAAAGACGGAATATCAAAATATATACCGCAGTGGTTTATATAGTGAATAACCATATAAGCTAAAAATACCAATAAAAAAAGTCCTGCAAAGATCTTATGTTTTAGTTCTAATTTATACATAAAACTCCTATTATTTATTCCCATGCAAATTTTTATTAATTACAAAATTATAATAACAAAAATAAACATGTTTAGTAAATATAGTTATGTTAAAATATTAATTAGTATGTGGAGGTAAAGGCATGATAGGAACAGATGATGTAAAGCACGTTGCAAAACTTGCAAGGCTTGAATTAACAGATGAAGAAACAGAAAAGTACTCTAAACAATTAGGCGAAATATTAAAATATGTTGAACAAATGAATGAAGTTGATACTTCAAACGTTGAACCTATGCCCCACCCGTTACCTGTTTACAATGTTATGAGAGATGACGTTGTTAAGTATGAGCAAACAAAGCAAGAGCTTATGGCTAATGCTCCGTACGAAGAAGACGGATTTTTCAGAGTACCTAAAATTAATTAAAATATAGAAATTGAGGAACAGATGAGTACAAAATATATTTTCGTAACAGGCGGTGTTGTATCTTCCTTAGGGAAGGGAATTGTAGCCGCTTCTTTGGGGCGTTTATTAAAAGCCAGAGGGTTTAGTGTTGTTATTCAAAAATTTGACCCTTATATAAACGTTGACCCCGGGACTATGAGTCCTTTTCAACACGGCGAAGTTTTTGTTACCGATGACGGGGCGGAGACTGATTTGGACTTAGGTCATTACGAAAGATTTACGGATACAAACCTCGGGCAAATTAACAATGTTACCTCGGGAAGTATCTATCAAACAGTTATAAATAAAGAAAGACGAGGAGATTACCTCGGTGCTACAGTTCAAACTATTCCTCATATAACAAATGAAATTAAATCACGAATAAAAAAAGCTACTCAACAATTTAAACCTGATTTTATTATTGCCGAAATCGGCGGTACAATCGGAGACATTGAAAGTTTACCTTTTATTGAGGCTATAAGACAATTTAGAAGTGAAACAGGTTTCGGAAACAGTATTTCTATTCACGTTACATTGTGTCCTTATCTTCCTACTTCAGGTGAGTTAAAAACAAAACCGTCACAACATAGCGTTATAACATTGAGAAGCTATGGTATTCAACCTGAAATTTTAGTTTGCAGAACTGCTAAACCTATTCCTAAAAAAGAAAAAGAAAAATTGGCATTGTTCTGTTCTGTTCCTAAAGATGCGGTTATTGAATGCCGTGATATGAAGAGTATCTACGAAGTTCCGCTTGCACTTGAAGAACAAAATATGGCAGGCGTTGTTTTACAAAGATTGTTCATGCAAGATGTAAAACCAAACTTAGATTCTTGGAAAGAGCTGGTTTATAAAATTAAAAATCCTCAAAAGACAATAAAAATTGCAATTGCAGGAAAATATACAAAATTATCCGATGCATATATTTCCGTAGTTGAATCTTTAAAACATGCAGGTTATGCAAAACATGCTCAAATTGAAATAAAATGGATTAACTCTGAAGAATGCGTTGACTATAACAAAGCAAAAGAAATGCTTGCTGATGTTGATGGATTGGTTGTCCCGGGCGGATTTGGAATAAGAGGTATTGAGGGCAAATTAAACGTAATAAGATATGCAAGGGAAAATAATTTACCGTTCTTAGGATTATGCCTCGGTATGCAATGTGCCGTTATTGAATATGCAAGAAATGTTGTCGGTCTAAAAGATGCAAATTCAATGGAATTTGATGAAAACACTGCTTATCCTGTTATTGATTTAATGCTTGAACAAAAGAATGTTGAAGGTTACGGCGGTACAATGAGATTAGGTCAATATGAATGCCATATCAAAAAAGGTACAAAAGCAGAAGAGGCATACGGCACTGATGTTATTTGGGAACGTCATCGTCACAGATACGAAGTAAACAATGAGTTCAGAAAACAAATTTCTGATGCAGGTTTGGTATTTTCAGGGTTATCACCTGACGGTATGCTTTGTGAAATGGTTGAAATTCCTAAAAATGATTGGTTTGTGGCTTGCCAGTTCCATCCGGAATTTAAGTCCAGACCGGAACATCCGCACCCGTTATTTGCAGGCTTAATTAATGCCGCAAACGACAGAGTTGATAAGAAAAATAAGCAACTTACAAATGTATAACAAAAAACAAAAACAGGAATTGTAAAAATTCCTGTTTTTTATTGATAAATTCTAAAAAAAGATTATATTATTTATTAGTAAGGAGTTTTTGTATGAAGAAAATATTTTTATTATTTACTATTATGACATTATGCACTTCAGTTGCATCGGCAGTTGAAATTAAAGTAAAAGACAGTATTATTAACTCATCATCAACATTAAAAGAATATGATTTTAATAAGATGAATGCTTTTCAAGTTAAAAATGAAACAAAAACAGCATTATTGGCTAATACTCCCATTGAAGTACGAAGCGTAAATCCTATTATGGCAGAGAACTTAAATGTTGGAGATAAAGTCGGGTTTACAGTTCTTAATACGGTAAGAAGTGCAAACGGAGAAGCATTAATCAAAGAGGGAACTCCTGTTTACGGGGAAGTATTGGCTGTTAAAAAGAAATCAAAAATCGGACGCCCCGGAATGATTACAATCGGGGACTTTTACACAAATGCAGTTGACGGAACAGTTGTTACATCTAAAACAAATATTACCGAAACAGGAAAAAGCAATGTTCTTAAAAGTGTAGCCCTATCTGCAATAGTATTTCCGCTTTTTGTTTTAATGGAAGGGAATGACGCAATCATTCAAGACGGAGTTATAAAAACAATTAATACTAATGATACAGCCTATATTCTGGGAGAGAACCTTTAGTTAATATTAAATAAAGTTAATATATTTTATAAATTTTGGCATTTTTGCCCATTGTTTTTACTTTATATAAATAAGGCAAACTTAATCTTACGGGGATTTATATGGAAATTTCAAGAACAATGGGCAATTTTGCACCTGCAAAAAACTCTACACGGAAC
>CAVEOW010000023.1:0-5739 GCA_963617295.1 bacterium
CGCTGCCTGATTCAAACCCTAGTGCAATTAGAGAGCAGCCTGCACTTTTCATCTCTTTTACCATTTCTTCATCAAGAGTATCAACTCTTGAATTTGCCACCCAATTTATTTTTGTTTGAAGATTTGATTGTTTAATAAGCCTGCATAATTCCAATACATTTTGCTTATTTACGGTAAACGTGTCTGCCTTAAAGAAAAAATCCGTAATATTATGATTTACAATACAGTCTTTTATTTCTTCAAAAATACTCTCAGCACTTCTGAATCGAACTTTTTTTCCTGAAATAATAGGTGATAAACAATACTTACAAGAAAAGCAGCAACCTTTTGATGTTGTAATAAGTGCCATCGGCTTATTTGTTTCAGGGTTAATATACAATTCATTTTTCATTTTGTATCGGTCGGGGAACGGTAGAGAATCTAAATCGTCACAAAATTCTTTTACAAAGTTAATTTGCCAATCACCGTTTTCTTTATACGAAATACCCTCAATATTTTTCAGTTGTGATTTATCGCCGAAATGAGCAGTTAGAAGTTTTTCAATAATAAATTCAACTTCTCCGCCGATTAAGTAGTCAACATTTGAGAAATCAGCTTCTTCAAATAATTTTTTATTCGGATTAAAGAATAATGCACCTTTTAATATAAAGACGATATCAGGTTTTATTTTTTTTATTTTTGAAATTGTTTCTAAATCATTAAAAATACTTCCGTTTGTTGTACTGATAAAGATTACATCCGGATTTTCATTTTTTACATCCTCAAGCAGAACTTCTATAGAAAGATTTTCTCCCTGATAATCTTTTAGAAAAATATCATACTTATTTTTTAAAATTGCTGAAATGTAACCTAAATCGCTGCAAGCACGGTTTGAATTTGCAACAGATGTTTCAATTGAAACTTGACATCTGTCCTCTCCTCTTTGATATGATTCCCCAGCAGGATATATAAGCATTATTTTAAACATTTGTAAAAAAATTCAGTTAATTGATTATATAATTTATAATAGCATAAAGTACCCGGTTAATGGAATTAATTTATTTATGCACAAACTTAAAATCCTATTATTAATATTTGTATATTTGATGTTCTTTTGTTTTAATTTTTATGTTTTTCAATATATCTGTTTCTTTGATATAGATGATTTAAATTCAACTTTGGACTCATATCCTTTAATTGCAGAAGAAAACGGTCGTTACGTATTTAATATTCTATCAAGAATATTTTGCTTGCATATTCCGAATTTATTTGGAATACATGTCCAAGATTCACTCTCTACTTTAGGGTTAACAATGTATAGTTTAATATTATTATTACTGTTTTCTGTAATAAGTAGTTTTAGTTTAATTAAAAACAAAAATTTTTTTATCTATATTACTTTATTTATTTTCTCTGAACTTGTATTTTTCTATAATTATGCTTTTTTCCCCAATGGATATTTTTATTCAAGTATAGTGTCATTCCAGTACGGATATGTTTTTGCAACGGCAGTTACTTTGGGATTTCTTTTGTATATATACAATTATATTATAAACAGACGACTGCCAAATTATAAATATTTATCAGGTCTTTGTTTATTAGGTTTCTCAGCAGGAAACTCAACTCAATTTATGTGTTATACAACCGCAATTGTTTTATTTTTGTTGATTTTTAGCTATTTGATAAAAAGAAAATTAAAGATTAAAAAATTAAAATTTTTAATAAAACAAAAAAGAATTTTCTATCCTGTTTGTTCGTTCTTTCTTGGGTTAACATTGATGGTAACCTGTCCCGGGTTTTGGAATGAAGTATCGTGGCGACATGCAGAGTCTTTTCAGCAAATAAAAGATATATTTATACCTTTTTTTAAAGAATATTATGATTTTATTATTTTAGGCTATATTAAATACTATATACTAATATTGTTGTTATTATTTATTATTTTAATAAACGGGTTTTTCAAAAGAAAAATTGGTAAATATTTTTATCTGTGTACAACTGTTCTTTTACCTATTGTAGGAGGACTTTTTTATTTCGCAACACTGATTCTCGCCGGACCCACTTTCCCTAGTGAAACAATACACTATTGGATATATGAACCTTTTTATCATTTTTGCTTTTTAATGATTTTATGTTCTGTTATTTCTTTATTAGTAGGTATTTTGTTAAACAATATAAATAACAAAATAATAAAAAGCATTACATTTGTTATTATATCTATATATTGCTTTATGCAAATTTGCAATGTAAATATTTTTTATAAAGATGAAATAGAAGCATATATTAACCAATTAAAAGATCGTAAAGAAACAGTATATAAAAATGAAAAAATGGTGCTTTACTATTCATATAAAAATATTGATAAAATAAAGCTCATCAAAGGTGCTTATATTCCTGATCCCAGATACATGGAAAAGATATACGGATTAGCTTTCGAAGAACCATTTATATATACTAATGAACAGGATGCAATTAATTTTTATGAAGAAAATGGAGGAGTTTTCTCTCCACAGGAATTAACACACTTAAAATTTCAAAAATTAAAAGATAAAAATTTTGTTCTTAATAATCAGAAAGAAAAAAATGAATAATACAATCATAATTATGCCAACATATAATGAATCACAAAATATAACAAATATGATTAATTTGTTATTAAGGGATATTTTTCCTGAAAATTCAGTAGATATTCTTATTGTAGATTCGGCCTCTACAGATGGAACTGCGGAAGAAGTTATATCCTTAAGAGAAATATATAATAATTTATTTTTAATTCAACAAAAGAAAAAAGAAGGTTTAGCATCTGCATATATTGAAGGAATGCAATGGGCATTAAAACAAGGATATACGACAATTGTTCAAATGGATGCGGACTTTCAACACCCTGTTGAAATTTTACCCAAAATGCTTGCTGAAACATGTAATTATGATTTAATTATAGGATCAAGATACGTGAGCGGCGGATCTTGGGATAATAAAAAGATGCACCTGCTAAAAAGTTTTATATCCACAATAGGAAGTTTATATTCAAGGCTTGTTTTAAATTGCCCGATAAAAGATTTGACAGGTGGCTATAATGTATGGTCAAAGAAAGCTCTATCTCTTATTAATTTTAACGATTTATATTCACAAGGATATATGTTTCAAATAGAGATGAAATACATAACATACAAAAACAATATGAAAATATTAGAATATCCGATAAAATTTTTCCCAAGAAAAAACGGTAAATCAAAAATGGATATTAGGATTGTTTTAGAAGCTTTATTTAAAATATGGAAATTGCGAATTTAAAATATTAATTTTTATCATATATTTTTAAATACATGTTTTATTTTTTTTGTAAAAATAGTATTATAGAGTTGAGGAATGGAAGTTATGTTAAATAAAAAAGTTAAATCAGTTATTCTTGCGGCAGGTAAAGGAACAAGAATGAAGTCGGACATGCCAAAGGTTCTCCATTCTATATTTAATAAGCCGTTATTGGGTTATATTATAGATGCAGTAAACAATACAGGGTATGTTGATGAAAATTTTGTTATTGTCGGGCATGAAGCTGAACAAGTAGAAAAATTTGTTGCCGATAATTATAATAACGCAAAGTGCGTGCTTCAAGCTCCTCAACTTGGAACAGGTGATGCAGTGAATAAAGCTACTCCGTTCTTAAAAGATTTTGACGGATTAGTTGTAATTCTTAATGGTGATATACCTTTGATTACAACAGAATCATTGAAAAAGTTTATAGAAAATCATGAAAAAAAGAAAGCAGACTTATCGGTTATGTCTGCTATTTTTGACAATCCGTTCGGGTTAGGGCGAATTATCCGAGATGAAAATAATAAGTTTATGGCAATTGTGGAAGAAAAAGATACAACTCCCGAGCAAAAAACGGTTAAAGAGATTAATTCCGGAGTTTATTGCCTTAATTGGAAAACAATTTCAGCTGCTTTTGCAAACTTAAGAAATAACAATGCTCAAGGGGAATACTATTTAACGGATATTATTAAATGGGCGGTTGATAAAAACTTAAATGTTGAAGCCTTCGTATTGGAAAATAAAGATGAAATCTTCGGCATAAATTCAAAAGTTCAACTTGCGGAAGCAACCAAACTGATGAACAACAGAACGGTTACAAAATTAATGGAATCCGGAGTCCAAATTGTTGACCCCGAAAGTACATTTATTTCTCCCGAAACAACAATCGGAGCTGACACTTTGGTTCTTCCGAATGTGTATATATCAGGTAAAAATGTAATCGGGAAGCATTGTAAAATAGGGCCTTTTGCACATATCCGTGACGGTGCCGTAATTGGTGATAATGTAAGAATAGGAAACTTTGTCGAAATTAAAAAATCAACGATAAAGAGTAATACAAATGTTTCTCATCTTAGCTACATAGGTGATAGCGAACTTGGTTCGCACGTAAATATAGGTGCTGGCACAATTACTGCAAACTACAATCCTATTTCAAAGGTTAAGAGTAAAACAATTATAAAAGACGGGGCAAATACGGGTTCTAACTCCGTGTTGGTAGCTCCCGTTACGGTTAACGAAATGGCATCAATCGGTGCCGGAAGTGTTATTACAAAAGATGTTGAAGCATATTCACTTGCTCTGACACGTTCTCCGATGAGAGTATTCTCTGATTGGGTAAAAGATAAAATAAAGGCTTTAGGAGGCAATAAATAATGGAACTGGAATTGGCATTCCCGCAAGGCGTTAAAACGATTAATCCTACACACGACATCAAGTTGTTTGCAGGTCGTTCTAATATGAAATTAGCGGAAGAAATCGCTGAATATTTAGGAACTACGGTTGGTCCGATGATTGTTAAAAACTTTGCGGACGGTGAAATTTACGTTCAAGTTCAAGAAAGTATCAGAGGCGATGATGTATTTATCATACAACCTGTTTGCAATCCCGTTAACGAAAACTTAATGGAGTTGTTAATTATAATTGATGCATTTAAACGTGCAAGTGCAAAATCAATTACAGCGGTTATTCCTTATTACGGATATGCAAGACAAGACCGTAAAACATCAGGCAGAGAAGCTATTACAGCTAAATTGGTAGCTGATTTACTAACAACTGCAGGTGCTGACAGAATTTTGGCTATGGATTTACATACAGGTCAAATTCAAGGTTTCTTTAATATTTTGGTTGACCATATTTATTCAACTTCTGTTGTTGTTGATTATATGAAAAAATTAAATATTCCAAAAGATGAGTTGGTTGTTGTAAGTCCTGATATGGGCGGTGTTACACGTTCAAGATATTTCGCAAAGCACATGAATTGTCCGCTTGCAATTATCGATAAAAGAAGAAATCGTCACAATGAAGCTATTGCAGTTAATGTAATAGGTGATATTAAAGATAAAACTTGTATTATGTTTGACGATATTATCGATACGGCAGGAACTATTTGCGGTGCAGCCGAATTATTAAAATCGGAAGGGGCAAAAGATGTTTATGTTTGTGCAACACACCCTGTATTCTCGGGTCCTGCTTTAGAAAGGCTTGAAAAAGCACCGATTAAAGAGGTTGTTGTAACAAATACAATTCCTTTGAAAAAAGCATTTATTCCTGAAAAAATTACACAATTGAGTGTTGCTCCGCTTTTAGGTGAAGCTATTTCAAGAATTCATGACGGAGAATCGGTAAGCTCTTTATTCGGATTTGAAAAAGAATACGATAACTAAAATATAAAGAAATAAAATTTTGAGAAACCCTTTAAAATAAAGGGTTTCTCTTTTTTGTAAA
>CAVEOW010000023.1:5749-9734 GCA_963617295.1 bacterium
TAAAAAAAATTTAAGAATAACTAAAGTTTATAAAAAAATTGCCGTTAATAAAAATTATAGAGTAGAGAGTAAATGAAAGGCGAAATTATGAATTATAACAGTTGTATTTGGCCGGGGGCATATAGTTTTAAGAGTGAAATCAAACTGTTTCTTGCTTGGTTCAAAAATCAAATTGATATTATAAATTATAAAATCGAAGAAACCGAAAAAAAATTAGCAAATTAATTTCTTGATTGCTATACGTTTATAATGCTATACTACAGATATTATTACTGTAGTGTGGAATTTTGTTTTGATATCACAAATATTAACAGCAACCGTAATAGGATTAGACGTATATAAGATACTTGTGGAAGTTGACGTGAATAACTCTCTCCCTGCCGTATCAATAGTCGGACTGCCTGATTTATCCGTGAGTGAAGCAAGAGAGCGTGTTCGCTCTGCTATTAAAAATTCCGGGTATGATTTTCCGAATAAAAAGGTTGTTGTTAATTTAGCTCCCGCCGATATTAAAAAAGTCGGAAGCTATTATGATTTACCGATTGCGGTCGGAATTTTGGCAAAAAACGGGACTATACAAAATACGGATTTTAAAGATACCGCTTTTGTCGGGGAACTTTCTTTAGACGGTTCTCTTCGTTCCGTTGCGGGGGTTTTGCCTATTGCCGCAGGATTATTAGAGCAAGGCATTAAAACTCTTATTGTGCCTTATGAAAATGCAAAAGAAGCCGCAATAATAGACGGGTTAACGGTCATCGGTGCAAAAAATCTTGTAGAAATAGTAAATCATTTTAATATAAAATCACCTGAACATGTTGAGTTAAAGCCGATTAAAGTTGATATTAACGAGTATATGCAAGAAAATACGGAAGCCGGCGGATATTTTGATTTTAAAGACGTAAAAGGTCAAGTCAGAGCTAAAAAGGCGATGGAAATTGCAGCTGCAGGGGCTCATAACCTTTTAATGTCAGGACCTCCGGGGTCAGGAAAAACATTGCTTGCAAAGTGTTTTGCTTCAATTCTTCCTCCGTTAACCTTTGAGGAATCCATTGAACTTACAAAGATATACAGTATAAGCTCATTAGTAAATCCGAACAGACCTTTAATAACAAGACGTCCGTTCAGAAGTGTTCATCATACGGCTTCTGCCATAGGGATAATCGGTGGCGGTACAAATCCTCAACCCGGGGAAATTACACTTGCTCACAGAGGGGTTTTATTCCTTGATGAGTTTGTAGAATTTCCGAGAAATGTTCTGGAAGTTTTAAGACAGCCTCTTGAAGACGGAAAAATTGTTATTGCAAGGGCTAAAATGAGATTAGAATTCCCGTCCGATTTTATTTTACTTGGTGCGATGAATCCTTGTCCTTGCGGATACCTTGGGGATAGCGAAAAACAATGTACATGTTCGGAGTATCAAATAAAACAGTACCGTTCAAAGTTATCAGGTCCCCTTTTAGACAGAATTGACATACTGATTGAAGTTCCACGTTTAAACATAAATGAACTTATGGGTAAGACGGATGAGCAAGCAGAAACTTCTTCTCAAATAAGGGAAAGAGTTGTAAAAGCAAGAAATATTCAGCTTGAAAGATATAAAGGACTGGGTATTTATACGAACTCTGAATTAACTCCTAAGTTAATTAAAAAGTTCTGTCATTTAGATATCAGTTCAGCTGATATGCTGCGTGATGCGGTTAAGAAATTTAATTTATCAGCAAGGGCTTATGACAGACTTTTAAAACTTGCAAGAACAATTGCTGATTTAGCAGACAGCGAAAATATTACTGCAATGCACGTTGCTCAAGCTATTCAATATCGTTCCAGTTTTTAATCTATAATTCAATTACGGTTCTTTCATTAGTTGCATTTAATTCACTTAACATATTTTTTATTTCTTCTTTATGGCAAGTGAAAAACAATACTTGGTTTGATTTTGAAAATTCAAGTAAACATTTTAATGCATTTTTCGTTCTTTTCGGGTCAAAGTTAACAAAAGCATCATCAATAATTAACGGTAAATCGGGTTTACCATTTGGCTCTGCGGTATTTCTGTCTTTTGAATAATTTGAAGCGTAACCAAGTCTGAGAGCAAGGCATAATTGTTCTTTTGTTCCTCTTGAAAGGTGAATCCACTCTTTAAATTCTGTTTCTTTTTCGTTTGCTACTTTATTTCCGTCTAAATCAATTCTTGAATAACGGTTATCTGTTAATATAGAAAGATATTTTTCAGCCGCAACAACATTCGGTTGAATTTTATTAAATCTGCTTTTAGCCTCGTTAATAATTTCAATTGCTAATTTTTGAGAGCAGACGGTTTTTATAATATCTTTATACTTTTTGATTAATTCATTTTGTTTTGTCATAAGGCTGACATTTTGTTCAACAGAGATATAAGTTCCGAGAGCTTTTATGTATTCTTCTTTTTCAGAATTTAATTGCTTTTTTATTTCCAGTAACTCTTCAATTGTTTGATTGTTGCCAGCTTGCTCTGTTGTAAGTTCTTGTAATTTTTTATTTATTTCAGAATACAAAAGGTTTATTATCTCTTTGTTTTCTTTTTCGTAAATATCTGCATTATTTTTATTTTCAAGAATTTCACTGTTGAACTTTTTTATTTGAGCTAAAATTTCAGTTGCTTCAATATAGTTTTTAACTGATTTTATTTTTTCAAACAACGGACTATATACAATAGAATTTATAAGATTTCTTTTTTCGGAAATTTCATTTTGTATATTTATAAGTTCTTCTTTTTGTTTTGCTAATTCATTTTTCTTTGAATTGTTTTCAACCTCGGTTTCACTTATGATTTGGCATATTTCAATTTCTTTTTCGATAGTTTTTATTACGCTCTTTAATTCATAATAATCTTTAATTTGAGGATTGTATCTGTTTAACTTCTCTTTAAGATTATTAAAAACAGCCGTTTGTTCATCTTTCAATGATGAAATTTCTTTTGAATTATCTTTTAAATTTGTTTTTTTGTTTTGATAAATGATAGTTGATAAAAGAATTGTAAGAACAGTTAACGCTATTCCTAAAACATAATCTGTTTTTATAAAGCCTAAGATTGCAAAAACAAAAGAAATTGCAGCAGCTGTACTTACTAACATTACAGTTTTAGAGTTTTTATTATTTATTATTTCTGCATTATTATTTTCTGCTGAAAGATTTGATATTTTGTTGTTCAGAGTTTCTATTTCATCAATGTCTGTTTCTGTTTCGTTATATAAATCTTTTAATTGTGGTACAGTTAAACCTGATACATTATTGCTGCTTAGAATTTTTTCCTTTTTTAACTCATTATTGTTTATAAGTTCTTCAATATTAGATATTTTGGCTTTTAAAACACCTAAAGTTTTTTCTTTTTCATTTATTTCATCTTCCAAGTTTGAGATTTTTCTGTTATTTTCGCTGCTATAATTAAAATCATAAAAATCCGTATTATTATAGATAATTCCGCTACATTCAACCAATTTATTCTCGCAGGAAGAAATCTCTTTTCTTAAATTTTCAAGATTTTTAGAACATATATCATAAGATTTTAAATTTTGATTATATATTTTAATTTTTTCTTTTAAAAGTTCTGAATTTTCCGTAAAAATTTCATTGTTTATATTAATTGTTAAACCTGATTCAGATTTTAATTGAAGCTCATTTTCTGTTTCTTTCAAATAATTTATTTGAGATAAACAATTAATTTTACTGTCAATATCTTTAATTTTTAATTCTGCTTCATTTTTCAGCAGTGTCATTTCATTGTATTTATTTTCAACTGTAGAATTTTCTTTTATTTTGTTTGCAATCGGAAGAATTTCTTCGGTATATATTTTTTTCACTGACGGGTTTAACGGCTCTTTTGCCTTTCTGTTTATTTTAGAATAAAATTCTTTCTCCAAATCAGTTAAATATACCTTTAACTTATCATTTGACGGGTCTTTCACTTCTTCTATAAATTCAGTAAACTCTTTATTATCATAATTAT
>CAVEOW010000024.1:0-7078 GCA_963617295.1 bacterium
AAGCTAAATCAGCTTCTTTTTTATTGTAAAAATATTCAAAACTATATTATCTGAAATTAACTGTCGGGAACTTTTTCATTAATCCGCTCTTAATTGAGTTGATTTCGTTATCAATTACATCATCAGTTAATGTAGATTCTTCATTTTGAAGTGTTATTCTGTATGCCATTGATTTATAGCCCTCTTGAATATGTTCGCCCTCATAAATATCAAACAGGTTAGAACCTTTAAATATTTTTGAATTTGAACATTTCTTAATTGCTAATGTAATGTCATCATTAGATATATTCTTTTCAATAGCAAATGAAATATCTCTTTGAACCTCTTGGAATTGCGGCAAAGGTTTATATTTTGTTGTGTGGCAAGGTGCCGCTTGAATTAATTTTCCTAAATTAATTTCAAATAATAAAATATTTTGATTAATTTTCATGTCATCTTTGATAATCGGGTAAATTTCGCCAAAGTAACCGATTGTTTCAGGATTTTTGCTCAATAATACAACCTTAGCACTTCTTCCGGAGTGCAAATATTCACAGTCAGTTGCAGGTGATAATTTTACTCTGTTAGAAATTCCCAATAAATCAAACAATGCTTCCATAACACCTTTTAATGAATAGAAATCAGGTTTTGAATTTTTCTTCCATAAATTGTTATTTGTATCACCTGTAATTATACCTGATACAATTTGATTTTCCTCTACTCCGCTATCTTTTTGTGTTGCAGGAGCTTTAATAAAATATGTTTTACCGATTTCAAACAACCTGATATTTTTTTGTCCGTTATCGAAATTATACTTTAATGTATTAAGCATATTTCCGATTAAAGTTTGTCTTAACATTGTATGTTCGTCTGATTGCGGATTTTGAACAAAAACTGCCTGTTCTTTATTATATGAAAGTCCAAATTGTTTCAATAACGGTTCTCCTATCAATGAAGACGTAACAGCTTCATTGAAGCCGTATCCTAAGAACAAATTATTCACGGCTTGAAGCAGTATATTTTCTTTTGTAACAACCGGAGATTGTGTTTTCTTTGGAAGAGTAGGCTCAATACCTTCGTAACCGTATATTCTTGCGATTTCTTCAATTAAATCAACTTCTTGTTTTACATCGTTTACTCTAAAACTTGGAGTCTTGAATTTAGCTGCAAGTTCATTTTTGCCTAATAATTCAAATCCTAAATTTTGAAGAATTTCAATACACTTAGGAGTCGGAATTTCAGTACCTAAAATTCTCTTTATTTGTGCAAATCTTAATGTAATTTCTATATCTTCACATTTATTGCTGCCTGTTTCAACGATACCCTCAACTTTAGCGTCTGCATATTCTGTTAAAAGTTGCATAGCTCTTAATAACGCAGGCTTAGATGCTTCAATATCGACGCCTCTTTCAAATCTTGCACACGCTTCACTTCTGTAACCTATACTTCTTGAATTTTTTCTGTTTGTAGGCGGTGTAAAGTAAGCTGATTCAAGTACAATATTTTTTGTATTTTCGTCTATGCCTGAATTTTCTCCGCCGAATACACCTGCGACACAAACTCCTTTACCTTTTGTTGCACAAAGAATTGAATCATAAGTAAGTTTACGTTCAACTCCGTCAAGAGTTACTATTGTTTCACCCTCATTAGCATGTCTTACGCAAATATAACCGTTTAATTTGTCCATATCAAAAGAGTGAAGCGGTTGACCGTATTCAAGTAATACGTAGTTTGTAATATCAACAACGTTATTGATTGCTCTAATACCTGATACTTCAAGTCTTCTTCTCATCCAAGCCGGAGAGGGTTTAATCTTAATATCTTTTAAAAGTCCTGCTGCATAATATGTACAAGCATCTTTAGCTATAATTTCAACTTCAAATTTGTCTGTTTTTAAATCGTTAACGCATTCTATAGGTGAAAATTTCAATTTTTTATTAAATAATGAACATAATTCTCTTGCTACACCGATTACAGACATTTCATCCCCTCTGTTTGCAGTAGGTGCGACGTCAATAATTGTATCTTCCTGAATATTTAAAAGGTCTTCAAGTTTTGTACCTAATTTAATATCATCAAACAGTCTGTTTAATATAAGAATTCCGTCCTCATCCTGCATACCCTCAAGACCAAGTTCATCTTGAGAACAAAGCATTCCCTGAGATTCAATACCTCTGATTACGGCAGGTGTTAGTTCAAATTGCTCGCCTGTTTTTCTGTTTAAAACTTTAGAACCGACAGAAGCATAAGGGATAATTTGTCCCTCTTTTATGTTTTGAGCACCGCATACAACTGTTTTAACAACACTACCTAAATCAACATCTACAAGGTGAAGTTTATCAGCATTCGGATGTTGTCTGATTTCTTTAATTTGTGCCGTAATTATATTTGTAAATTTTACACCGACAGTTTCAACTTCTTCAACTTCCAAACCGCTCATAGTAAGTTTATTAACAATTTCATCAGTTGAAAAATCTTTAATGTCAACAAACTCATTTAACCATTCTAATGATATTTTCATCTTAATTTCCTCTTTATATTCTTTACTTTATTTTATTATAAAGATATTTTTATGTCATATTATAATAATTTGTAACGATAGTTTATATTTGTGCCATTTGTTTTAGTTTAGATAAAATATAAATATGAGTAAAAATTTCAGTTCAAATATAATAGTTTTAATAGTACTTTTCTTTATTGTTTCAATTATATATATAGTTTCTTTAACCTCGTTTGACAATAAAGTTAATGATTTTTGTACAAAAGTTATAATTGATTTAACAAATCAAAAAGCCCCTGATGATGTTGTATTAGTTGTTGTTGATGATGTCTCCACAGATAAACTGAAATGGCCGTGGTCAAAAGATACATTTGCAGACATGTTTAATTATTTAGAGAAAGACTGCGGTGCTAAATCAGTTATTTTTCAAAACTTAGTACTTTTCCCTGATTCCTATTACCCCGAAAAAGATAAAATTTTTTATGACAGTATAAAGAATAACAAAAGGCTTATAAACAGTTATATTTTAGTTAATTCAAACGTTGCGGGAGATGTTTTAAGAAGTGAATATGTACCTGACTTTTTGTCTAAAAATAAAGTTAATATTCACGACAACAGAACAAATAAAAATTCCCATGTTTATAAAGGAATTGTTAATCTGCCTAAAGCATTTTTAGATAGTGTAAATAATTTGGGGTCATCAATCTTATCTGAAGATGATGACAGTGTTCTTCGCTCTTACATGCCTGTAGTTTCGTACAATAATAACTTATTACCGTCAATCGCTTTAAGTGCATTCTCTATGTCAACAGGTATTACCGATTTTGTTTTATATGACGATTATTTATGTTCGATTGATGATTGCAGAACTTTAAAAATCCCGATTGTAAAAAAGAAAACAATCGATTATTTTGATAATAAAATAGACGGTATTTATTCTTCTATCTTTTGGTTTAAACCGTTCTCAGATTACTACACTCATAAAAAGTATTCGGCAATAGACGTTTTAGTTTCCGCTTATGAGTATGAAAGCGGAAAAGCACCAAAACTTTCACCGTCAGTTTTTAAAGATAAGATTGTAATAGTCGGATTAAATGCAGATAAAAATGTGTGGGAGCAACAAAGCGAATCACCGGTTTTAAAAAGACATGCTGATGTTGATGTTCACGCTACATATATTGATAATTTGTTTGCAAACACGTTTAAAATCAATGCCGGTACCAATTCTACACTGTTAATCACCGTTGTATTTTGCCTGTTTATTATATTCGGTTTTAAAGATTTAAAAAACAATCTGTTATTTGCCTCTCTCCTATCTGTTGTATATTTTATCTATTACGTTTTTCAATTTACAATGAGAATATATGTTCCGCCGATA
This sequence comes from bacterium, assembly GCA_963617295.1. GTDB lineage: Bacteria > Cyanobacteriota > Vampirovibrionia > Gastranaerophilales > Gastranaerophilaceae > Avigastranaerophilus. Next base: position 3,858 of record CAVEOW010000024.1, read on the forward strand.
ACTCCTATTGTTACAATTTATTCGGCTGCCGTATTAAAAAAATTATTCCATATAATTACAACTGATAAGTCAACTGAGCTTATTAAAAGAGCTATGGGTAAATTTGTATCAAAAGACGTAATGAAAAAAGTTTTAAGTGATGTTAATTCCGTAAAATTGGGCGGTGTAAGGTCGATTGTTACGGTTTTATTTGTTGATATTCGAAACTTTACAAAGATGTCGGAAAATCTTGAACCGCAAGAAGTAACATCATTACTTAATGTTTATTTTGCAACAATTGAACCTATAATTGCAAAATACCACGGTATTATTAATAAATTTTTAGGAGACGGGGTCTTAGCGGTATTTGGGGAACCCATAAAGAATGAAAATCACGCTTTTGACGCTATTTGCTGTAGTATGGAAATGATAACAGCAGTTAAAGAACTGACTAAAAAATTAGAAGCAGAGGGCAAACCAAAAATTGAAATCGGTATCGGAATTAACACAGGTGAAGTTTTTGCAGGAAACGTAGGTTCGGAAGAACGCCTTGAATATACGGTTATCGGTGATAACGTTAATCTGGCAAGCAGAATTGAAGCGTTTAACCAACTGTTAAAAACTCAATTTCTCATCAGTCAAAATACTTATGAGAGAGTAAAAGACTTTGTTGAAGTTGTAAAATTAAGTCAGGTTTCAATAAAAGGTAAAGCTAAACCTATTGATATATATGAAGTTTTAAAAATCAAAGATGAAAAACAATAACGCATTAAAAGATATAGATATTGCTCAAATTAAGCGAGCCATTCAAATTGAAGAGAAATATAAATACATAAACATAATGGGGCGTGAAGTTGACTTTGCCAGATTTATGCAGCGACAACTAAATTTAATTTACAAAAATTCAGGACGAAATCCTAAATGGCTTACTGTAATAGAAGCATTTGACCACTATGCAACGGAAAATGTTATACAAAGAAAAAAGACTATTACACTTTTTATAACTCAATTAAAAAAAGAGCTTTCAAAAGAAGAAGAAAATAAATCGGAAAAAGTTGTATTACAAGACGATATCTACAACTCTGACGTAATTATGCTAAAAGGGGTCGGTCCTAAGTTTGGATATCTTTTAAATAAACTGGGTATTTTTAGTATTTTTGATTTAATAAGCTATTACCCTAAAAAGTACATTGATTACTCGGTTAATTCTCTAATTAAAGACCTAAGAGAAGACAAAACAGTAACAATAATCGGAGTTATTTCTTCCGTAAAAACTTTTACGACAAAAAAAGGGCTAACAATTATTAATGTAACAATTTCGGACAGATCAGGATCAATCGACCTTAATTTCTTTTATTCAAAAATTAACAGGTTTTCAATTGAAAGATACAAAGGTCAGTTTCCTAAAAACTCCGGAATTATTGTTTCAGGTACAGTTAAACGAGATAATTACTCCGGCATGTTGACAATTGATAAACCTCAATATCAACTGGTAAACGAAGAACACGCACAAAATGACAACTTAAATTTAGGCAGAATAGTTCCTGTTTATCCGTTAGTTGAAAACTTGAATATAAAAGCATTAAGAAAAGCTATCGATAACGCATTAAATCTCTATTCAGATAAAATTGAAAATTTAATTCCTGATAGTATTGCTAAAAAATATGATATTTTAGACAGGGCAAAAGCACTAAAGATCATACATTTTCCCGACAATCAAGGAACACTTGAAAAGGCTAGATTTTCACTTGTTTTTGAAGAATTTTTCTTATTGCAGTTAAGATTATTTTTACTAAAAAAAAGAAATTCAAAGAATATTAAAACTGTTGCATTATCTGTTAAAGATGACGGGCTGGTTCAAAAATTTGTACATTCACTGCCATTTGAATTAACAGACGGTCAAAAAAGAGCTGTCAATCAGATTTTAAATGATGTTAATTCTGATACTCCAATGCAAAGGCTTTTGCAAGGTGATGTTGGCAGCGGAAAGACAGTCGTAGCGTGTATAATGCTTCTTTCTGCAATTGAAAACGGATTTCAAGCGGCAATAATGGCACCGACGGAAATTTTAGCTCAACAACATTTTAATAATTTTGTAAAATGGCTTGCTCCGTTAGGCATTAACGTGGGATTATTTACTTCTTCAAATACAAAAAAACAACGTACAAAACTTGAAAAAGATTTACGAAACGGTCAAATTAATATAGCAGTCGGCACGCATTCTCTTATTCAAGATAACGTCGAATTTGCAAATTTAGGTGCGGTTGTTATTGATGAACAACATAGGTTTGGTGTTAAACAAAGAAATATGCTTCGCAGCAAAGCACAAATTCCCCAAATGCTCACAATGACGGCAACTCCAATTCCAAGAACGCTTGCACTGTCAGTACATGGAGATTTAGATTTAACCGTAATTGATGAGCTTCCAAAAGGCAGAAAACCGATTAAGACGGCTCTATTACCGTCATCAGGAAGAAAAAAAGCACTTGATTTAATAAAGGATGAGGTTGCAAAAGGTCATCAAGCCTATATAGTTTTTCCTTTAATTGATGAATCGGAAACTCTTTCAGCTAAAGCAGCAACAAAAGAAGCAGAGGAACTTCAAAATAATTATTTTAAAGATTTAAAAGTCGGACTGTTACACGGAAAAATGAAAACAGATGAGAAAGAAAAAGTAATGACCGATTTTAAAAATAAATTGTATGATGTTTTAGTAAGTACAACGGTTGTTGAGGTCGGGGTTGATGTACCTAACGCAACTGTTATGGTTATTGAAAATGCTGAAAGATTTGGTTTATCTCAATTACACCAGCTACGAGGCAGAGTAGGAAGAAGCGATAATCAATCATATTGCGTACTTATCTCTTCATCTCGAAACGAAGATACAATTACAAGACTGAACGTTCTTGTTCAAACAAACAACGGGTTTGTTATTGCTGAAAAAGATTTAGAGATAAGAGGTCCGGGGGAATTTTTAGGAGTTCGGCAAAGCGGTTTATATGAACTTCATTTAGCTGATTTAACAAAAGATATACATATTTTAGAAAAAGCAAGAGAAGAAGCAAAAGAATTTGTATCTGATGTTGAGGAAAATGATTATCCTGCAGCGTTAAAAAAATACATAAAATCAAGTTTTGACAGTATATCAGAAACTCTGCCGGATTAATTTTTCTTTTTATATACGTATAACGACCAATCGCCTGAGTGAGTGATTGTTTCAAGTATGTAGTCATCTTTTAGAG